>JACMKW010000544.1 GCA_014379885.1 Rhizobacter sp. | reverse complement strand
TGGTGGCCCGCCCGGCGGCAGCGCAGGGCGGTGCGATGGTGGCGGTGTCGCCGGGTACGGCGCCCGAACCGGGCATCCATTGGAGCGAACCGCCGCGCCGTGCTGCCGCAGCCAAACCGGCCGCGCCGAAAAAGGCACACGCCGAACACTGGTCGTACCAGGGCGAAGGCGGCCCCGAGCGGTGGGGCCAGATGAAGCCCGAGTTCTCCACCTGCAGCAGCGGCAAGCGGCAAAGCCCGATCGACATTCGCGATGGCATTGCGGTGCAGCTCGACCCTGTGCAGTTTGACTACAAGCCCACCAATTTTCGGGTGATCGACAACGGCCACACCGTGCAGGTGAACCTGTCACCGGGCAACAGCATCGAGGTGCTGGGCCGGCGGTTCGAGCTGGTGCAGTTTCACTTTCACCGCCCATCTGAAGAGCGCATCAACGGCCGCCAGTTCGACATGGTGGCCCACCTGGTTCACAAAGACCTCGAAGGCCGGCTCGCTGTGGTGGCCGTGCTGCTCGACCGCGGCAGCGTGCAGCCCATCGTGCAAACCGTGTGGAACAACCTGCCGCTTGAAAAGAACGAAGAGCTGCCCGCCAAGGCCATGCTCGACCTGAACGGCCTGCTGCCTGCCGAGCGCGGCTACTTCACCTACATGGGCTCGCTCACCACACCGCCCTGCAGTGAAGGTGTGTTGTGGATGGTGATGAGGAACCCGGTGTCGATCTCGCCCGAGCAGATCGGCATCTTCACGCGGCTGTACCCAATGAACGCACGGCCGATCCAGGCGGCCAGCGGGCGCCTGATCAAGGGTTCGAACTGAGCCTGCCATCTCTGCGTATGGATTGCTGCAAGGCGCCAGCGGGGCTGTGCAAGCCAGCACCAGCATTGGCATCGCCTTCGAGGCCCGACGGGTGCATCTTGCTGGCCGGGTGCAACACCTTCCGCCTTGTCGCAAGCTGATTCGCGCACCGCCGCGGCGTGCACAGAAATCGTGCGCCGCGCGCTCCATTTGCGCCGAAAGTGTGCGTTGACCTGATGAGCACTGCGCCCCAATAAGGCACAAAAATTGCATTCGTCTGGTGCTTTTGGCACCTCGACTGTGAATGCGCTCCGCTGTGGTGCGCTTCGGGTGCCTCTTCAGGGAAAAGCAATGGAGCAACTCAAACAAGGCACCGACGCACTCTTCATTCTTCTGGGCGCCATCATGGTGCTCGCCATGCATGCCGGCTTTGCCTTTCTGGAGCTGGGCACGGTGCGCAAGAAGAACCAGGTGAATGCGCTGGTGAAGATCCTGGTCGACTTCAGCGTCTCGACCATCGTCTACTTCTTCATCGGCTACACCGTAGCCTACGGTGTGCAGTTCTTCAGTGGCGCAGAAACCCTGGCCGCAAAAAACGGCTACGAGCTGGTGAAGTTTTTCTTCCTGCTCACCTTCGCGGCGGCCATCCCCGCCATCATTTCGGGCGGCATTGCCGAGCGCGCGCGCTTCTACCCGCAGCTGGCCGCCACCGCGGTGATCGTGGGTGTTGTCTACCCGCTGTTCGAGGGTGTGGTGTGGAACGGCAACTACGGCATTCAAGCCTGGCTCAAAGCCACCACCGGCGCCGAGTTGCACGACTTTGCCGGCTCCATCGTCGTGCACGCGCTGGGTGGCTGGATGGCGCTGCCGGCCGTGCTGCTGCTTGGCGCCCGCAGCAACCGCTACCGCAAGGACGGTGCGATCTCGGCCCACCCGCCGTCGAGCATTCCGTTTTTGGCGCTCGGTGCCTGGGTGTTGGCAGTGGGCTGGTTCGGCTTCAACGTCATGAGCGCGCAGACCATCGACAAGGTCTCCGGGCTGGTGGCGGTGAACTCACTGATGGCGATGGCGGGCGGCACGCTGGTGGCCGTGGTGCTGGGGCGCAACGACCCGGGCTTTGCCTACAACGGCCCGCTGGCGGGGCTGGTCGCGGTGTGCGCGGGGTCTGACGTGATGCACCCTGCGGGCGCGCTGGTCACCGGTGGCCTGGCCGGCGCCATCTTCGTCGGCATGTTCACCCTCACACAGAACAAATGGAAGATCGACGACGTGCTCGGCGTGTGGCCACTGCACGGCCTGTGTGGTGCCTGGGGCGGGCTGGCAACCGGCATCTTCGGCCTGACTTCGCTCGGCGGCCGCGGCGGCGTGAGTTTCATGGCACAGCTCTTGGGCACCTTGATGGGCGTGTCCTGGGCGTTGCTGGCGGGGTTTGTCGTCTACGGGTTGATCAAGGCCGTGGTGGGTCTGCGGCTCACGCAAGAGGAAGAGTTCGAAGGCGCTGACCTCTCCATCCACCGCATCACCGCCACGCCGGAGCGCGAAGCCAACTGGTGAGGCTCAGGCCTTTGCGGGCGCCACTTGCAGGGTGGCGGCCAGGCGCCGCTTTTCCTCGTAGTGCGCCGTCAGGTCTGAGGCGGTGCGGCCGGCGTCCCGCCCGCTGAAGGCGGACTGCTCCGCCAGGCTGCCCCACGAATCGCGCAAGGCGCGCAGGAGCCAATCTGCGCGGCGCAGCGTGCCAGGTGTGCAGGTTTGCCCATGGAGATCGTCTTCCAGGTCGAGGGTGTGCGAGCGCCAACCCTCCTGCAGGTAGAGGCCGAGTAGGTCACCCGCAAGTGCACCGCGCCAGCGCTCAATGATGGCGCCGAGCCAGCCCAGCACACGGGCGCTGGCGCCATCGCCCTGCAGTTCGGCTCGCAGTTGCAGATAGGTATCGAGCGCGATGGCTTTTTCCAACCGGAAGGCGCGCAGTGCGGCCTCGATGCCGTCGGTCTGCTCCACCTCCAGCAGCCAGCCGAAGACGTGGCGGGTTTCGATGCGCTCGGCCAAGTGGCACTGCGGAACGCTGTTGCCGGTGCCGGCGCTGTTGAAGTGTTGCAACGGATCGAAGCGGTACATGTAGCCAAAGTCGAACAGCCACAGTTGTTTACCGTCGTCGAGCACGTTGCCGGGGCAGAAATCCCACTCGAAGAAGCCGGCCCGCACCAGCTCGCGGCCGAGCGAGAACAGCTGGCACAAGCTGCGCTCCGACCAGGCTCGCACCGGTTCGCCGGCGATCCAGGGCGAGACGATCACGGCGTGGCGCCGTGAGGCCCAGACCGTGCGAACCAGGCCGGCCCAGCGTTGTGAGCCGCCCGGCAGCGCCCGAAGCGCGGCCAGCTCGGCCCGGCGCTGTAGCTCATTGAGGAACGATGTCTGGCCGTCAACGTTTTTCACCAGGCACTCGGGGCGGGCGCACTTCACCGCCCAGTCGCGCCCCTGTGCATGCAGCTTGTAGACAATGGCGGTGAGCCCGCTCAGGCGGGTCTCACGCACGCCGGGGTGGTCGGCGGTGAGGCCTGCCAGCTCGTCGAGGGGCAGGGGCGCATCGCCCGGGGCACCAATTTCGATCTGGGCATGGCTGGCGGCGATGCTCAGTTGCTGTTGGCGGCGGATCGCTTCGACATTGGTCGGGATGGTGCTCATTGGGATTTGTTTTGGGCGATGTAAGCTCGAAGCGCCGAAGTGGTGAGCGCGTGCGACGCCTTGTCGCACTGGGGAGCACACCGCCGGCCCAGGAGGTCGCATGCTACTCAGTGCCAGACGCAACGCACGCTGCATCGAACACACTTGCCTTCCCCGTTGCGCCCGGCCGAGAACCGCATGAACGCCTCGCTTTCCCCGGACGAATCACGCCGGCTCCAGGCGTTGCAGCTGTACGAGGTGCTCGATACCCAAGCAGAAGACACCTACGACGACATCACGCGGCTGGCGGCTCAACTCGCTCAGACGCCGATTTCCCTGATCTCCCTGGTCGATGAGAGCCGCCAATGGTTCAAGTCGCACTTTGGGTTGGGTGTCAGCGAAACACCGCGCGAGTACAGCTTTTGCGCGCACGCCATCCTGGAGCGGGGCGAGGTGTTCGAGGTGCAAGACGCCTGGCTGGACACGCGTTTTGCTGATAACCCGCTGGTCACCGCGGCGCCGTTCATGCGCTTTTATGCCGGCACACCGCTGATCACGCCCGATGGCCGCGCGCTTGGCACGCTGAATGTGATCGACCGGGTGCCACGCAAACTGACCGAAGCGCAGGCCACGGGCTTGCGGGTTCTGGGCCGTCAGGTTGTCGCTCAGCTCGAGTTGCGCAGACGCGCGCGAGAACTCAAGGCCGAGGTCGGCCAGCGCACGCGTTCCGAGGCCTTGCTGCGCCAGGACTACGAGTTGGTGATCAGCAGGCTGCGGCAAAGCGAGCAAGACAAAGACCGTTTGCTCGAACAGGCCGAAGCTGCGCGCCTGAGCCTGATCAATGTGCTGGAAGACGAAAAACGCACCGGCAGGGCCCTGCTGGAGGCGCAGCGCTTTGCGGAGCAGATCACCGAGATCATGCCCAGCGTGCTCTACGTGTACGACTTCAATGAACGGCGAAACGTGTTCGTCAACCGAGAGGTGGTGTCTTCGTTGGGGTACACGCAGGGCGAACTCGAGCAAGGGCCCGTTGACCCGGTGGTGCGTTTCATGCACAGCGACGACCAGGCGCTGTTCGGCGCCCACATGGCACGCGTGTTGGCGCTGCCGGATGCGACGGTCGCCGAGTTCACCTACCGCATGCGGCATGCCGACGGCCGGTGGCGCTGGTTCCAGAGCCGCGACGCCGTTTTTGCGCGCAACCCGGACGGCGCGGTTCGGCAGGTGGTCGGCACGGCCACCGACATCACGGCCATCAAGGTCGCCGAGGAATCGTTGCGAAGCAGCGAAGAGCGCTTCCGCACGCTGGCCGAACTGTCGCCGGTAGGCATTGGTGCAGCCAACGCTGCAGGGGCGATGAGCTATGTCAACCAACGCGCGGGCGAGATCATTGGTTTGCCGGTGGCGCAGTGCCTGGGGGAAGGCTGGGTAGCCGCCGTCCACCCGGATGACCACGAACGGGTCGAGAGCGGCCTGCACGACGCCGTGGCGCGGGGTGTGACTTACCGCGACGAGTTCCGCTTCGTGCATGCAGAAGGGCGTGTGGTGCACGTGATTGCGGAGGGCCGGCCGCTGCTGGATGAACACACCAAAGTCATGAGCTACGTGGCGACGCTGGTGGATGTGAGTGCGCTGAAGGAGATCGAGCAACACCAGCGGGCACGCGAAGCGGCGGAACAAGCGAACAAGGCCAAGAGTGATTTCCTCGCCCGCATGAGCCATGAGCTGCGCACGCCGCTGAATGCCATTCTCGGGTTCTCTCAGCTGATGCAGATGGACTCTCGTGCAGCCCTCAGCGCGCCGCAGGCCGAACGCGTGCAGCACATTCGCAGCGCTGGCGAGCACTTGCTGGAAATGATCAACGAGACGCTTGACCTGGCGCGCATTGAAGGCGGGCGCATCGCGCTCTCGGTCGTGCCGGTGCGGCTGGCTGCCTTGGCGGCCGTATGCGCTACGGTGGTTGAACCGATGGCGCTGCGAGCCGATGTTCAACTGCACAACCAGATCGCGGCCGACGCGAACCTGGTGCTGCAGGCCGATCCGGTCCGGCTGCAAGAGATTTTGCTGAACCTGCTGTCCAACGCCATCAAGTACAACCGCCCCGGCGGGCACGTTCACCTGGAAGCGCACGCGCAGGGCGATCGGGTGTTCGTCAGCGTGCGAGACAGCGGCGCCGGCCTCAACGCAGACCAGTTGGCGAACCTGTTCCAGCCTTTCAACCGGTTGGGGGCAGAGAGCACCGGCATCGAAGGAACGGGGCTGGGCTTGGCGATTGCCGAGCGCTTGGCTAGGCTGATGGGCGGCGCCTTGAGCGCGAGCAGCCAACCCGGTGAGGGCAGCGTCTTCACGCTCGAGCTGGCAGCCGCGCCTGCGGACGGGAAGTCAGCTCCCTTGCCCGCGCCCGGCGAGGTGCGCCGGGCAGAGGTTGAGGGGGCCTTCAGCGTGGTCTACATCGAAGACGACGCGTCGAACGCACTGCTGCTGGAGCAGGTTTTTGCCACGCTGCCTCGTTGCCGCCTGCGCGTGGCGCGCTGCGGGGCCAACGGCGTGGCCGAGGTGTTGCGTGACCCGCCCGATCTGGTGCTTCTCGACCTGAACCTGCCCGACATCAGCGGGTTCGAGGTGCTTGCCCGGCTGCGGGCGAACCCCCGCACGCGCGCACTGACATGTGTGGCCCTGTCGGCCGACGCCATGCCCGACAACATCCAGCGCGTGCGTGATGCCGGGTTCGATGATTTCCTGTCGAAGCCGATCGAGATCGACGGTTTCGTGCGCCGAATCGCCGACCTGCTGGCTCCGCGAACCGGCGCGAATCCGACGAGCTGATTTCTTTGACGTGAACCGCGCCGGGGGCGGGATGCTCTCCGGTTGCGAAGGCGCCATGCGCATCCGCTTTGCCGCGGGCCCGGCTCACTGCCAGGTCAACCACTGGCACGCCCATTGCTTGTATACAAGAAGGTGTTCGACCTAAAGCCTTCGGATGGTGCATGCCTGGCGGGCACGGCTCGTGCGAAGGACTCACAACGGCAATTCAGAGGAGCAAAGATGACACGAGCAGATTTCAACCGGCGCGATGTTCTCAAAGGGGCGGGCGCGGCTGCCGCCACGTTGGCCTTCGGCGGCGTGAGTGGCCTTGCACAAGCGCAGGCGCCCATCACCGTAGGTTTCATTTACGTAGGCCCGCGCGACGACTACGGCTACAACCAGGCGCAGGCCGAGGCGGTGGCCGAAGTGAAGAAGCTACCCGGCATCAAGGCGGTTGAAGAAGAGAACGTGCCCGAAACCACCGGCGTGCAAAAAACCATGCAGGGCATGATTTCGCAAGACGGCGCCACGCTGCTGTTTCCCACCTCGTTCGGCTACTTCGATCCGCACATGCTGGCCGTGGCGGCCAAGAACCCGAACGTGCGCTTCGCCCATTGCGGCGGCATGTGGACCGAAGGCAAGCACCCCAAGAACACCGGCAGCTTCTTCGGCTACATCGACGAAGGCCAGTACCTCAACGGCGTGGTCGCGGGCCACATGAGCAAGAGCAAGAAGATCGGCTTCATTGCGGCCAAGCCGATCCCGCAGGTGCTGCGCAACATCAACGCCTTCACCATGGGCGCGCGCTCGGTCGACCCGAGCATCACCACCACGGTGATCTTCACCGGCGACTGGTCGATGCCGGTGAAAGAAGCCGAAGCCACCAACAGCCTGGCCGACCAGGGCATCGACGTGTTCACCATGCACGTCGACGGCCCGAAGGTGATCGTCGAGACCGCAGCCAAGCGCGGCAAGTTCGTCTGCGGCTACCACGCGAGCCAGGCCAAGCTCGCACCCAACGCCTACCTCACCGGCGCCGAGTGGAACTGGATCACCGCCTACAAGACCATCATCGACGCGGCCCGCACCGGCAAGCCGCACCCGAACTTCGTGCGCGGTGGTTTGAAAGAAGGCTTCGTGAAACCTTCGCCTTACGGCGGCATGGTGACCGACGCGGCCAAGAAGAACGCCGACAGCGTGAAGGCTTCGATGATCGCCGGCACGTTCGATATCTTCAAAGGCCCGCTCAAGGACAACACCGGCAAGGTGGTGATCCCCGCCGGCACCGCCTTCAAGCAGACCGACATCGCACTCGAGGGCATGAACTACCTCGTGGAAGGCGTCATCGGCAAGGCTTGATCCATGGCCCTCTCGACCCGCACCACCGACACGCTCGAAGCCATCGCCTTGCCGGTGATGGCGATGCTGGGCGCCTTGCTGCTGTTCGGCGGGTTCATCTGGGCGGGCGGCAAAGACCCGCTCGAAGCCTGGGCGCTGCTTTTCAAGGGCGCCTTCGGTGACTGGTTCTCCTGGCAGAACTCGCTGCAGCGGGCAGCCCCACTGATGCTCACCGCCCTGTGTGTGGCCATCCCGGCGCGTGCGGGGCTGGTGGTGATTGGCGGCGAGGGCGCGCTGGTGCTGGGTGGTTTGGCTTGCGCGGCTTTGCCGTATGTCTTTTCCCCGCCGGCCAATGCGTTTGGCACGGCCTTGTTGCTGCTGGCCGCGGCCGCCACGGGTGCGGTGTGGATCGCGCTGGTCGGCGTGTTGCGCCAGCAGCGCGGCGTGAACGAAACCATCAGCAGCCTGCTGCTGGCCTACACCGCGATTGCGCTGTTCAAGTACCTGGTCGAAGGGCCGATGCGCGACCCGGCGAGCTTGAACAAACCCTCGACCAACACGATTGCCGAAGGCCTGCGCATCGGTGGCATCGCAGGCACCGACATCCACTGGGGCCTGGCCTTTGGTGTGGTGGTGTGCGTGGCGCTCGGCTTGTGGCTGTTTTTCACCACCTCGGGCTTTGCGACCCGCATCGTCGGCGGCAATGCACGCGCGGCCTTGCTGGTGGGGCTGCCCAGCCCGCGCATCATCGTGCTGGCCTGTGCTGTCGGCGGAGCCTGCGCAGGCCTGGCCGGCGGCATCGAGGTGGCGGCGGTGCACACGAATGCCAATGCCTCCTTGATCGCCGGCCTGGGCTACACCGGCATCCTGGTGTCGTTCGTGGCGCGGCACAACCCGTTGGCGGTGATTCCCGTGGCGGTGCTGTTCGGCGGCTTCGGGGCGGCCGGCAGCCTGCTGCAACGGCGCATGGACGTGCCCGATGCCTCGGTGATGGTGTTGCAGGGCTTCGCCTTCCTGCTCATCCTGGCGAGCGAGGCGCTGCGCGGCAAGTTGTTTGCGGCCAGGCCACCCAAGCCCGCCGCAGCGCCCGCGGTCTCGCTGCCCACCGCCATCAAGGCCAGCGCATGAGCAACGCCGACATCTTCCTCAACGTGCTGATCGCGGTGCTGGGTGGTGCGATCCGTGTGGGCACGCCTTTCCTGCTGGTGAGCCTCGGTGAATGCATCACCGAAAAAGCCGGCCGCATCAACCTCGGCCTCGAAGGCGTGCTCGTCTTCTCTGCCATGGCCGGTTTCGGCGGCGCCTATCTCACCGGCAACGTGTGGCTCGGTGTGCTGCTCGCCGGTGTCTGCGGTGCGCTGCTCGCCTTGTTGCACGGCCTCGTGTGCTCTCTCCCGAGAGTCAACGACATCGCAACAGGCATTGCCATCATGCTGCTCGGCAGCGGCTTGGCCTTCTACCTCGGCAAGCCGTTGATCCAGCCGCAGGCGCCGCAGATTCCTTCGCTCAACCTCGGCGACTGGAGCAGCTCTGCGCAGATCAAGTCGGCACTGCAGATCAACATGCTGTTCCCCATCGGCGTGCTGCTGGCCGCGTTGCTGTCCTGGGGTTTCAAGGCCACGCGATTCGGCCTGGTGCTGCGCATGGCCGGTGACTCCAGCGACGCGGCGCGCGCGCTCGGGTACTCAGTCAACGGCATCCGCATTGCGGCCACCTGCGCGGGGGGCTTCATCGCCGGCCTGGGCGGCGCGTCGCTCTCGCTCTACTACCCCGGCAGCTGGAACGAAGGCCTGTCCAGCGGCCAGGGCCTGATCGCCGTGGCCCTGGTGATCTTCGCGCGCTGGAGCCCCTGGCGGTGCCTGGGCGCAGCACTCTTGTTCGGTGGCGCCGGTGCCCTTGGCCCGGCGCTGCAATCGGTGGGCATCAGCAGTGGCTACTACCTCTTCAACGCGGTGCCGTATGTGCTCACGCTGGTGATCCTGATCTGGACCTGCTCACCCACGCGCACCGTCAAAGGTATGCCGATGGAGCTGGGCGTGACGCGCTAGGAGACAACACACATGAGCGGACTCGGTGGCTTGAACAAATCGGCGCATGGCGTCGTGATCGGCCTGGTGCAGCTGCAACTGCCGGTCGTCAAAACCCCCGCTGACCTGGCGGCACAAACGCAGCGCATCTGCGACATGGTGGCCAAGGCGCGGCGCAACCAGTCGACGATGGACCTGGTGGTGTTTCCTGAATATTCGCTGCATGGCTTGAGCATGGACACCTCACCCGAGATCATGTGCCGGCTCGACGGCCCCGAGGTGGCGGCCTTCAAGCAGGCGTGCATCGACCACAAGATCTGGGGCTGCTTCTCCATCATGGAAGCCAACCCCGATGGCAACCCGTACAACAGCGGTTTGATCATCGACGACACCGGTAGCCTCCAGCTCTACTACCGCAAGCTTCACCCCTGGGTGCCGGTCGAGCCTTGGGAGCCGGGCAACCTGGGCGTTCCGGTGTGCGATGGCCCCAACGGATCGAAGCTTGCACTCATCATCTGCCACGACGGCATGTTCCCCGAGATGGCGCGCGAGGCCACCTACAAGGGCGCCGAGATCATCTTGCGCACCGCCGGCTACACGGCGCCAATCCGCCACGCGTGGAAGATCACCAACCAGGCCAACGCGTTCTGCAACCTCGCTTACACCGCCAACGTCTGCATGTGCGGCAGCGACGGCAGCTTCGATTCGATGGGCGAGGGCATGTTCTGCCACTTCGACGGCACGGTGATGGTCGAAGG
>JACMKW010000543.1 GCA_014379885.1 Rhizobacter sp. | reverse complement strand
GGCTGTTGCTGCCGGCACGATGCTGTTCCTGATCCCGATCCTCGTGTTCACGGTGCTCTTGCGCAAACACTTGCTGCGCGGCATCACCTTCGGGGCGGTGAGGAAATGACGCGCTGGCCGAAGTGGGCGCGCCGCGGCCCGATGGAGATTGCCGCCTGCATCGTCATCGCGCTCGGCATCGCGATGATGCTGCAACCCTTCGCGCTCATCCTCTTCACTTGGTCCTTCGTCGTCACGCTGGCCGGCGTCGCGATGTTCACGGTCGTGTCGAAGTTCCCGCAGTGACATGAAGCCCCCAAGCTCACATCGTTCGCGGCCCCCCAAGGGGGCGCAGGCCCTCCTTGGGGCGGCCCGGCGGGGGGCCTGACGATGCCGCGGCTTTCGACTCTCACCGAGATCGAAGCCGCCATCTGGCGTGAACTCGCCTCGGTCGCTCGCGACAAACAACACCCCTGGCGCACCCCAGTGCTGGCCACCACCGATGGCGACATCGGCGACGCCCGTACGGTGGTCGTGCGCGAAGTGAATGCCGACGAAAAGCGCATCAGCTTCTACACCGACCAGCGCAGCGTGAAGGTGGCACAACTGAGCACCCACCCCGTGGGCACGTTGGTGATGTGGTCGCCCAGCCTGGGCTGGCAGTTGCGCTGCCGGGCGCGGTTGACCCTGGAAACATCTGGCCTGGCCGTGTCCTCGCGCTGGGCGCAGATCAGGCTCTCACCGGCCGCGCAAGACTACCTGTCGCCCTTGCCTCCCGGCTCGGAACTGATTGGCGAACTGGCCCCCACGGGGCAAGGTCGCGGCGCGTTGCCGTTTTTTGCGGTCGTGGAAGCCCAGGTCCTGTCGACCGACTGGCTGGAGTTGCACGCCGAGGGGCACCGCCGCGCGCAGTTCGATGAGGATGTAGCGCGCTGGGTTCAGCCCTGACGTTTCACTCTTCTTCGGTGATCAATGCAGGCACCGGTTTTTCGGTGCCGGCCACCACACCGAAGATGTGCCGGTAGATGGTGAGGTTGATGTAGAACAGCACGAACACCATCGCGATGCGGAATACTTTGACGCCCAGGCGGCGCCAATCGGCGTTGTCCAGCGCGAGGAACAAGCCCCAACACCCGGCACTCGCGACGAGCAGCAAACCGGCAAAGCCGAGCACTATCCAGGAAAAGATGAGCATGCGTTCGGGGGGTTGACGAAGCCTGAACGTTAACACCAGCCAGACACGGGCCGGGCCGACCCAGTCCGGAACCCGCTTACCAAGCCGGTGCCAGCTCGGCGAGGCCTGCAGGGGCCTGGCGCTCGTCTTCGAAAGTCACGATCTCGTAGGCCGATGCATCGGCCAGCACGGCGCGCAACAGCTTGTTGTTAAGCGCGTGGCCCGACTTGAAGCCCGTGTAAGCGGCAATCAGCGGGTGGCCGAGCACGTGCATGTCGCCAATGGCGTCGAGGATCTTGTGTTTGACGAACTCATCGTCGTAGCGCAGGCCGTCGCTGTTGAGCACGCGGTAGTCGTCGACCACGATCACGTTGTCCATGCTGCCACCCAGGCCCAGGCCGCGTGAACGCATCATTTCCACGTCTTTGGTGAAGCCGAAGGTGCGGGCACGGGCGATGTCGCGCTTGTACTGGCCCGAACCCATGTCAAAAGTGACCTGCTGGCCCGTCTGGTTGACGGCCGGGTGGTTGAAGTCGATCTCGAAGGTGAGCTTGTAGCCATCAAAGGGCTCCAGGCGCGCCCATTTGAGCGTGGCGCCCTCGCCTTCGCGCACTTCGACCGGCTTCTTGATGCGCAAGAAGCGCTTGGGCGCCTTTTGAACCTCGATGCCGGCGCTTTGCAGCAGGAACACGAAGGAGGCCGCCGAGCCATCAAGGATGGGCACCTCTTCGTTGGTGATGTCCACCACCAGGTTGTCGATGCCCAGCCCGGCGCAGGCCGACAGCAAATGCTCGATGGTGTTGACCTTGGGGGCACCCGGGTCACCCGCGGGCGAGATGGTGGTGGCCATGCGGGTGTCACACACCGCCTTCACGTTGACCGGGATGTCGACCGGCGCCGGCAGGTCAACGCGGCGAAACATGATGCCGGTGTCGGCTGCCGCCGGCCGCAGCGTCAGCTCGACCCGCTGACCGCCGTGCACACCCACCCCGACGGCGCGGGTGATGGACTTGAGGGTGCGTTGGGCGAGCATGGGCATGATTTTATTCGGCGTGCTTCGGCCGGCGCGATACAGGGGCATGGCTACTCCCCTCGCCCCTCCGGGGAGAGGGTTGGGGTGAGGGGCCGGCATGGCGCAGTTCCGCGGCCGGCCCTCACCCCTGCCCTCTCTCGGAGGGAGAGGGGGAAGAGCTCAGTCCGCCTGCTTTCTGAGAAACGCCGGGATCTCGATCTCATCCATCCCGTTGCTCGCCAGCGCATCCACCTTCGCTGCCGCCGTGCGCCCATTGCGCCACACGCTTGGCACCGTCATGTTGGCGTAGTCATGGCCGCTCGGGCCGCTGTGCACCGGCTGAGTCAACACCGGGATGTTGTCGGTGCCAGTGCGCTGGGCCACAGCGCTGTGCACGACCGTCATCGGCGCTTGCTGGCGCTTGGCAGGGCTCAGGCCGGTGGCGATCACGGTCACACGCAGCAGGTCGCCCAGGCTTTCGTCGTAGGCGGTGCCGTAGATCACGTGCGCGTCGTCCGCTGCGTAGCGGCGAATGCAGTTCATCGCGTTGCGGCTCTCGGAGAGCTTGAAGGTGCTGCGCCCCGCGGCAATCAGCACCAGCACACCCCGCGCGCCGGAGAGGTCAATGCCTTCGAGCAGCGGGCAGGCCACCGCGCCTTCGGCCGCCTTGGACGCGCGGTCGGGGCCGCCCGCAATCGCGGTGCCCATCATGGCCTTGCCCGGCTCGCTCATCACGGTCTTGACGTCTTCGAAGTCGACGTTGACGAGGCCCGGCACGTGGATGATGTCGCTGATGCCGCCGACCGCGTTGCGCAGCACGTCGTTGGCATGGCCGAAGGCCATTTCCTGCGTCACGTCGTCGCCCAGCACTTCGAG
>JACMKW010000542.1 GCA_014379885.1 Rhizobacter sp. | reverse complement strand
GTGCTCTTGGTGGCGGCAAGCGCTGTGCCCACCCACGCCCAACCCCGCAAAGACAGCGCCATCATCGGCATGACGCTCGAACCACCGGGCCTGGACCCGACCACCAACCCCTCGGCCGCGGTCGGTGAGATCGTCCACTACAACGTGCTGGAAGGCCTGACCCGGGTGAACATGGACGGCAGCGTTTCACCGCTGCTGGCAGAAAGCTGGAGCGTCGACCCCGACGGCCGGCTCTACACCTTCAAGCTACGGCGCGACGTGAGCTTTCATGACGGCGAAGCCTTCGACGCCGCCGACGTGAAGTTCAGCTTCGAGCGCGCCAAGGCCGAAGGTAGCGTCAACAAGGCCAAGAAGTTGGTGTTCGACAACGTCTCGCGCATCACCACGCCCGACCCGCACACCGTGACGCTGGTGCTCGACCGGGCCGACGCCAACTTGCCATTCCGCCTCGGCGAAAGCACCGCGGTGATCTTTGACGCGAAGAGCGTTGCCACCGCCAGCACCCAGCCCGTGGGCACCGGCCCGTTCAAGTTCGAGCGCTGGGCCAAGGGCTCGGCCGTCACGCTCACCCAATGGGCCGGCTACCGCAACGCCGCTGCGGTGAAGCTGAAGAAGGTGACCTTCCGTTTCATCAACGACCCGGCCGCGCAGGTGGCCGCGCTGCTGGCCGGCGATGTGGATGGTTTTCCACGCTTCGGCTCGCCGCAAAGCCTGAAGCAGTTTCAAGGCGACGCGCGTTTCAGCGTGGCCATCGGTGGCACCGAAGGCAAGACCATCGTCAGCATCAACAACAAGAAGAAGCCTTTCGATGACGTGCGCGTGCGCCGCGCCATTGCCGCGGCCATTGACCGCAAGGCGATCATCGATGGTGCGCAAGAAGGCCACGGCGCGCCCATCGGCAGCCACATGGTGCCCAGCGATGCGGGCTATGTGGACCTGACAAACGTGAACCCCTACAACCCCGACAAGGCGCGTGCACTTCTCAAGGAGGCGGGTGTCGCCTTGCCGCTGAACGTGACCCTCACCTTGCCGCCACCGCAGTACGCCCGCAAGGGCGGCGAGATCGTGGCGGCGCAACTGGCCCAGGTAGGCATCCACGCCAAGATCGAGAACGTGGAATGGGCGCAATGGCTGTCGGGCGCCTACAAGGGCCAGTACGACCTGACGATCATCAGCCACGTGGAACCGCTCGACTTTGCGGTGTACGCTGACGCTGGCTACTACTTCGGCTACGACTCCAAGGCCTACCGCGAGCTGCTGGCCCGCTACAACGCCACGGTCGGCGTGAAGGAGCGGCTCACACTGCTGGGCGACATTCAACGCCACCTGGCCAACGATGCAGTCAACGCCTATCTGTTCCAGCTGCCGCAGTTTGCGGTGGCCAACAAGAAGTTGAAGGGGCTGTGGAGCAGCTCACCCATCTTCGCCAACGACATGGCGGCGGTGAGCTGGCAGTGAACTGGCAGTGAGCCGAACCGAAAGCACACCATGACCGCACTGCACACCCTGAGCGCCATCGAGCTGCTCGCCGCCTACAGCAGCAAGGCTTTGTCGCCGGTCGACGTGACACGCGCCGTGCTGCAACACATCGAAAACTGCGAGCCGCGTGTGTGCGCCACCTATGCGCTCGACCCGCTGGGCGCCCTCGCGCAGGCCGAGGCTTCACAGGCACGCTGGCTGAAGAACGAGCCGCAGGGTGCGCTCGATGGTGTGCCGGTCACGATCAAGGAAAACATTGCCAGCAAGGGCGTGCCGATGCCGCTGGGCACCGCCGCCACCGTGCTGGTACCGGCCGAGCGCGACGCTCCCCCCACCGCGCGGCTGCGCGAAGCGGGTGCAGTGATC
>JACMKW010000541.1 GCA_014379885.1 Rhizobacter sp. | reverse complement strand
CCTTCCAGGAGATGGCCAAATCGATCGACGACTACCTGCGTGCGCAAATGCCGGTCTGGCGCGAGCGTTATCCAGGCGTCGAGAAGATGAAGGTCGCGGTGATGGGTTGCATCGTCAACGGACCGGGCGAGAGCAAGCATGCCGACATCGGCATCAGCCTGCCTGGCAATGGTGAGGCGCCTTCGGCGCCGGTGTTCATCGATGGAGAAAAGGCTTTGACGCTGCGCGGCCCTGCCATCGCGCAGGAGTTCCAGGTCTTGGTCGAGAACTACATCGAGAAGCGCTACGGCGCGGCCACCACTCAGCATTCGACCGCGCCGGCCTGAGGGCTCGGCGCTCCCGCTGCGCTCGCCATCACTTGTGATGGCGTCACACACCTCGCATCTCTCATTCACATGGCTGACAAAAACAACGCTGCCCTGCAGGCCGTCAAGGGCATGAACGACTTCCTGCCGGCCTCGGTGCCGCGCAAGGACAAGCTGCCCGATTCAGCGCTCTGGGCCTGGTTCGAGACCACCGTGAGGCAGGTTCTGTCGCGCTACGGCTACCAGTACCTGCTGACCCCCATCGTCGAACCCACTGCGCTCTTCGTGCGCGGCCTGGGTGAGGTGACCGACATCGTGGAGAAGGAGATGTACTCCTTCACCGACGCCATGAACGGCGACAAGCTCACACTGCGCCCCGAAGCCACAGCCGGCATCGTGCGCGCGATGGTCGAGCACAACGCGCTCTACAACGGCCCGCTGCGCCTGTGGACCATGGGTCCGATGTTTCGCCACGAACGGCCACAGAAGGGGCGCTACCGCCAGTTCCATCAGCTCGATGTCGAGGCCTTGGGTTTTGCCGGGCCCGATGTCGATGCCGAGATGATCCTGCTGGTGCGTAGCCTGTGGCGTGCGCTCGGCCTGGTCGAGGGCCAGCATGTGCGGCTCGAAATCAACAGCCTGGGCCAGCCCGACGAGCGCCGCGCGCACCGCGAGGCGCTGATTCGCCACTTCGAGCAGAACGCTGCAGCGCTCGACGAAGAGGCAAAGCGCCGGTTGCATAGCAACCCGCTGCGCATCCTCGACACCAAGAACCCGGCGATGCAATCGGTGGTGGAAGCAGCACCCAAGCTGATGGACTTCTTGGGCGAGGGCTCGCTCGCACACTTCAATGCTGTGCGGGCGGTGCTTGATGCGGCTGGGCTGGCCTATCGTGTCAACACCCGCCTGGTTCGAGGCATGGACTACTACAACCTCACCGTGTTCGAGTGGGTGACCGATCAGCTCGGCTCACAAGGCACGGTGTGCGGTGGCGGTCGCTATGACGGCCTGTTCGAGCAGCTGGGCGGCAAGGGCGCGCCAGCGGTCGGTTTCGGGCTCGGCATCGAGCGCTTGCTCTTGCTGATGCAGGAGCTGGCGCTGCCCGTGCCTTGCAGCGCGCCGCGGGCATACGCCATCGTGCCGTCGGCTGAGCGCATGCCGCAGGCGATGGCGGCTCTTGAGTTGCTGCGCGAGGCCGGCGTGTCGGTTCTCATGCACGCCGGTGGTGGCAGCATGAAATCGCAGTTCAAGCGCGCCGACGCGAGCGGCGCCAGCTTCGCGCTCATCTTCGGCGAAGACGAGGTCGCACGCGGCGAAGTGGCGCTCAAGTCACTGCGCAACCCCGACATCCCGCAGCGCAGCTTGTCACTCGCCCACGTGGCCCAATGGGCCGCCGAACTGCTCAACGCATAATCCCCGATTCGTCTGAAAGCTCAATGCCATGGCCACGCACCTCGACCTCGAAGAACAAGAACAACTCGACCAGCTCAAAGCCTTCTGGAAGCAGTACGGCAACCTCATCACCTGGGCGCTGATCATTGCGCTGGCAGGCTTTGCCGGCTGGACGGCCTGGACCAACTGGCAACGCGACCTGGCCGTCAAGGCCGGTGCTCTGTACGAAGAGCTCGACAAAGCCGCCCAGGCTGGCGACGTCGACAAGACCGCGCGCGTATTTGCGGACATGAAAGAGCGCTTCCCACGCACCGGCTACACGCAGCAGGGCGCTTTGCTGGCGGCCAAGCTGCAGTTCGACAAAGGTCAGGCTGATGCGGCACGGGCCACGCTCACCTGGGTCGGCGAGAACGCCGCCGAAGATGAATATCGCACCGTGGCGCGTCTGCGGCTGGCTGGTCTGCTGCTCGACCAGAAGAAGTACGACGAAGCGCTCAAACAGCTCGACGGTGCCAGCTCCAAGGAATTTGCGGCGCTGGTGGCCGATCGCCGTGGCGACGTGCTGCTGGCCCAAGGCAAGACGGACGAGGCCAAGAAGGCCTACGGCGAAGCCTGGAAGACCATGGACGAATCGCTTGAGTACCGCCGCATCGTTGAGTCCAAGCTGACGGTCCTGGGCGCTGCTCCGAGCGCCGAGGTGCCCAAGACGGCTGTGCCCAAGACCGCGGCCAGCGCCGGAGCTGGCAAATGAGATTGATAGCGAAGGCGCAGCAAGGCCGAGCTTGGCTCACTTTGGCGGCTCTGGCTCTGGCCGGCTGCGCAGGCACACCCAAACCCGACCCCACGCCGCTGGAGGCGATCACGCCCCAGATGTCAGGCAAGCAGGTCTGGAAGCAGGGCATGGGCAGCGTCAAGTTCCCGCTCGCCGTGGCCGTGAATGGCGGCACCTTCACGGTGGCCGACGACGACGGCACGGTGATCGCATTGCAAGCCGACACCGGCCGTGAACTGTGGCGCGCCAAGGTGGGTGACAAGCTCAGCGCCGGCGTGGGCAGCGATGGTCGTTTTGCCAGCGTGGTGACGCGCGATAACGAGCTGGTCACGCTCGACGCCGGCAAGCCGCTGTGGCGCAAGCAACTCGCTTCACGCGTGGTCACGGCGCCGCTGGTGGCGGGTGAACGGGTTTTTGTGCTGGGTGTGGATCGCACTGTGTTGGCCTTCGACGCACTTGATGGACGCAAGCTCTGGGCCTACCAGCGCCCGAACGATGCACTGACCCTGGCCAGCCCCGGTGTGCTA
This sequence comes from Rhizobacter sp., assembly GCA_014379885.1. The sequence continues at coordinate 1,272 of JACMKW010000541.1, read as the reverse complement.
ACTCCGTTCAAAGACACGCTGGTTGTGGGGCAAGGCCCCAAGCTCGCGGGTCTCGACCCTTTGCGCGGCACGCTGCGCTGGGAGGCGACGGTGGCATCACCCCGTGGTACCAACGAGGTAGAGCGCCTGGCTGATTTGGTGGGCCCTGCGGCTCGTGTGGGCGAGTTGATCTGCACCCGTGCCTACCAGGCCGCCGTGGCCTGTGTGAATGCCGAACGCGGCAGCGCCGTGTGGTCGCGCAATGCGGGAGGCGTCAACGGCTTGGGGGCCGATGAGCAGATGGTGGCTGGCGTCGATGCCTCAGACCGCATCAGCGCATGGCGAACCGTCGATGGCACCGTGGCGTGGACGGTTGAAAAATTGCTTTACCGCAACCTGACGGCGCCGCTCGCCGTGGGCAAGGCGTTTGTCATGGGCGACATCGAAGGCATGGTGCACTGGTTTGCACGTGACTCCGGCGCAGCCGTGTTGCGCCTGCCCACCGATGGCAGGGCCATCAAGGTGGCGCCGGTGGCCTCAGGGCTCACGCTGCTGGTCGTGACCAGCGACGGCGGCCTGTTTGCCTTCCGCCCCGAATGACGGGCGCGTCATGAAACCAGTGATTGCGGTGGTGGGCCGCCCCAACGTGGGCAAGTCGACCCTATTCAACCGCATGACCAAGAGCCGCGACGCCATCGTCGCCGACTTCGCCGGGCTCACCCGCGATCGGCACTATGGCGATGGCCGCTTGGCGGACCGTGAGTACATCGTCATCGACACCGGCGGCTTCGAGCCCGACAGCTCGACCGGCATCGTCAAGGAGATGGCCAAGCAGACACGCCAGGCGGTGGCCGAGGCCGATGCGGTGATCTTTGTCGTCGACATCCGTACCGGCGTGTCGGCGCAAGACCACGACATTGCGCGCTACCTGCGCTCGGTCAACAAGAAAGTGTTTGTGGCGGCCAACAAGGCCGAGGGCATGGTCGATTCGCCGCTGCTGGGCGAGTTGTACGAGTTGGGCATGGGCGAGCCGCACCCGATCTCTTCCGCCCACGGCCAGGGCATCCGCAGCCTGCTGGAAGCGGTGCTGGAGCCGTTTGAATTTGAGGAGGGCGATGCGCCCAGCCCCGAGCCCGACGGCGTGATCCGCCTGGCCGTGGCCGGCCGCCCGAACGTGGGCAAGAGCACCCTGATCAACACCTGGCTGGGCGAGGAGCGCCTGGTCGCCTTCGACATGCCGGGCACGACGCGCGATGCGATCAGCATCCCGTTTGAGCGCAACGGCCAGAAGTT
>JACMKW010000540.1 GCA_014379885.1 Rhizobacter sp. | reverse complement strand
TTTGAAGTGTTCTGAATCAACTTAAAAAAAAGAACGGAGACAACACCATGACGACATCCAGCGCCGGCACCTTCACCGTCGAAGGCGACATCGGCATCCTCAGCATCGACTACCCACCGGTCAACGCACTGTCGCAGGCCACGCGACAAGGCATCGTTGAAGGCATGCAGGCGGCGAATGCCAACCCGGCGGTGAAAGCGGTGGTGCTCATCTGCGCCGGCCGCACCTTCCTGGCCGGTGCCGACATCACCGAGTTCGGCAAGCCGCCCAAGGCGCCAGGGCTGCGTGAAGCGCAAGACTTGATCGAGAACAGCCCCAAGCCTGTCATTGCCGCGATCCACGGCACGGCCCTCGGTGGTGGGCTGGAGGTGGCCATGTGCTGCCACTACCGCGTGGCCGTTCCCAGCGCCAAGTGCGGCCTGCCCGAAGTGCTGATCGGCGTGTTGCCGGGAGCCGGCGGCACACAGCGCCTGCCGCGCCTCGTGGGGGTGGAAAAGGGGCTGGACATGATCGTCAACGGCACCCATGTGCCGGCCAAGGAATGTCTGGCGATGGGGCTGGTCGATGAGCTGGTGCCGGAAGGCGAGCTGCGTGCCGGCGCGATTGCTTTTGCAAAGAAGGTGTTGGCCGAAAAGCGCCCGCTGCGCAAGGTGCGCGACAACGACGACAAGCTTGCGCCCGCGCGCGGCAAGCCCGAAATCTTTGCCGACGTGCGCAAGGCCAACGCGAAGAAGTTTCGCGGTCTGCCCGCGCCGGAGGCCTGCATCCAGTGCGTCGAGGCCGCTGTCAACGGGAGCTTTGACGACGGCCTGGCCACTGAGCGCCGCCTGTTCGGCGAGCTGGTCGCGGGTGTGCCCTCCATCGCGCAGCGCTATGCGTTCTTCGCCCAGCGCGAGGCAGCCAAGATCCCCGGCATTCCCGCCGACACACCCATCGTCGAGGTGAAGAAGGTCGGCATCATCGGCGCCGGCACCATGGGCGGCGGCATTGCGATGAACTTCGCCAACGTCGGCATTCCGGTGATCCTGGTGGAGACGGCGCAAGCGGCGCTCGACCGCGGCCTCGGCGTGGTGCGCCGCAACTACGAGAACTCAGCCAAGCGCGGCCGCTTCACCACCGAAGAAGTGGAAAAGCGCATGGGCCTGCTGACGGGCTCGCTCGACATGGAATCGCTGGCCGATTGCGACCTGGTGATCGAAGCCGTGTTCGAGAACATGGCGGTGAAGAAGGAGATCTTCGGCAAGCTCGACCGCATCGTGAAGCAAGGTGCCGTGCTCGCTTCCAATACCTCGGCGCTGAACCTCGACGAGATCGCCACGGCCGCATCGTCGCGGCCTGAAGCGGTCGTCGGCATGCACTTCTTCTCGCCCGCCAACGTGATGAAGCTGCTGGAAGTGGTGCGTGGCGCGAAGACCTCGAACACGGCGCTGGCCACCGCCATGCAGCTTGGCAAAAAAATCGGCAAGGTGGCCGCGCTGTCGGGCGTGTGCCCGGGCTTCATCGGCAACCGCATCCTCGCAGCACGCGGCGCGCAGGCGGCAGCCATGATGATGGAAGGCGCGATGCCCTGGGACATCGACCGCGTGCTCTACGACTTCGGCATGCCCATGGGGCCCTACCAGATGAGCGACCTGGCCGGCCTCGACCTGGGCTGGAGCCGCGAGACCAGCACAGGCTCCACCATCCGCCAAGTGCTGTGCGAGATGGATCGCCGCGGCCAGAAGACCAGTGCCGGCTATTACGACTACGACGAAGCGCGCAATGCCAAGCCGAGCGAGGTCACGCGCAAGATCATTCTCGACTTCATGGCGAAGGAAGGCCGCACGGCACGCGAGGTGAGCGCACAAGAGATCCTGGAGCGCTGCACCTACGCCATGGTCAACGAGGGCGCCAAGATCCTTGAAGAAGGCATTGCGGTGCGCGCGTCTGACATCGACGTGGTCTGGCTCAACGGCTATGGCTGGCCGGTGTACCGCGGCGGCCCGATGTTCTATGCCGACACCATTGGCCTTGCCACGGTGGTTGCGAAGCTCAAGGAATACGGCGAGCGCATGGGGCCGAGCTTCACGATCTCGCCGTTGCTGGAAAAGCTGGCTGCAGAGGGCAAGAACTTCGTGCGCTGAACTCGAAGCAAGAAGGCTAGCTGAACCACAAACCGCTCGGGGTAACCAAAAATCGCTCGCGGTTAACCAAAAACCGCTCAGGCTGAGGTATCGAAGCCCCGCTCAGCCCCGCCCGTCCTCTTCAAAAGTATTCGCAATTCCGAGCGGCCCTTCGATACCTCAGGGTGAGCGGATTGTTTACTTGACTGCCATCAAAGTAAAACCAACAAAGGAGACGAACATGGATCTGACCTACGCCCCCGAGGAACTGGCCTTCCGCGACGAGGTTCGCAGCTGGCTCGACACCAACCTGCCCGCCGACATCCGCGAGAAAGTGCGGCAACACCGCGAGCTGAGCAAGGCCGACATCCTGCGCTGGCACAAGATCCTGGCCGCCAAGGGCTGGTCGGTGCCGCACTGGCCTGAAGAATGGGGCGGCACCGGCTGGAACATCACGCAGCGCTACCTTTACCAGGAACAGTTTGGCCTCTCCGGCGCGCCAGGCCTGCCGGGCTTCGGCCCCAACCTGTGCGCTTCCGTGCTGATGCGCTTTGGCACCCCGGGGCAAAAAGATCACTTCCTGCCCCGCATCCGCCAGGGTGACGACTTCTGGGTGCAGGGCTACTCCGAGCCCGGTGCCGGCTCCGACCTCGCAGCCGTGAAGACGCGCGCCGAGCGCAAGGGAGACCACTACATCGTCAACGGCCAAAAGATCTGGACCACGCTCGGCCACTACGGCGACTGGATCTTCTGCCTGGTGCGCACCGACCCCACCGCCGAGAAGCGGCAAGAAGGCATCAGCTTCCTGCTGATCGACATGAGCACGCCCGGCATCACGGTGCGACCGCTGATCTTGATGGATGGCGGCCACGAGGTGAACGAGATCTTTTTCGACGAGGTGAAGGTGCCCGTGGGCAACCTGATCTATGAAGAGAACAAGGGCTGGACGGTGGCCAAGTACCTGCTGGGCCACGAGCGCATGGGCTCGGGCAACGTGGGCGGCAGCAAACGCATGCTGGCCGAGTTGAAGACCATCGCGGCGCGTGAGCTGAAGAACGGCAAGCCGATCGTCGAAGACACGCGCTTTCGCGACAGGCTCAGCCGCATCGAGATCGAGCTGCAGGCGCTGGAGCTGACCTCCATGCGCTTTCTCGACAAGATGCGCCGCACCGGCCAGCCGCCGGGTGCCGACGTGTCGATGCTGAAGATTCGCGGCACCGAGCTGTCGCAAGCGATCACCGAGATGACGATGCAGGCGCTGGGGCCGATGGCGCAGCCGTACGCGGCCGTCGACGGCGAGGAGCTCGACCCTGCCCTCACGGCTGTGACGCCGCGCTACCTGAACTACCGCAAGGTGAGCATCTACGCGGGCTCCAACGAAGTGCAGCGCAACATCATCGCCAAGATGACGCTCGGTCTCTGAACCGCCGCCTCAGTACCTCACGGAGCACAACATGAATTTCGACCTCACAGACGAACAACAACAACTGGCCGACTCGGTGCGCAAGTACCTGGGCAACGCCTATGGTTTCGAGGCCCGCAAGGCCATCCTCCAGTCGCCCAGCGGCCAGGGCGCGAGCGTGTGGGCGAGCTTCGCCGAACTCGGCTTGACCGCGATGGCATTGCCCGAGGCCGATGGCGGCTTTGGCGGCGGCGCGATGGACTTGATGGCCGTGATGCAGGCCTGCGGCGAAGCGCTGGTCGTCGAGCCGCTGCTCGACAACATCGGCCTCGCCGGCCGGCTGCTGGCACGCACCGGCAACGATGCGCAGCGCAGCGCGTGGTTGCCAGGCCTGGCCGACGGCTCGGTGCAACTTGCCTTTGCGGGCCTGGAACCCGGGCGCCGCTACGAGCTCGCACCGCAAACCACCACCGTCGCAAGCCACGCCGACGGCTGGGTGCTGAACGGCGAGAAGAGCGTCGTCATCGGTGCGTCAACGGCCACGCGGCTCATCTTGTCGGCCAGCAACGGCAACGGGGCGAGCCTCTTCCTCGTCGACCC
>JACMKW010000539.1 GCA_014379885.1 Rhizobacter sp. | reverse complement strand
CCTGGGCGGTGCGCCGAGCTTCACCGAGTTGCTCAGCCGCATCAAGGACGTGACGACGTCCGCCTATGCCCACCAGGACCTGCCTTTCGAGCGGCTGGTGGAGGCGCTGCCGCCCGAGCGCGATGCGCAGCACACCCCGCTGTTCCAGGTGCTGTTCGACTACGTCAACACGCCGCTGCAGGCGCTCGACCTTCGGGGGCTCACGCTCAGTCCGGTGGCCCTCGAGATCGAGACCGCCAAGTTCGACCTGAGCCTGCTCATCGAGGAACGCGGCGACACGTTGGTGGGCGCCATCGAGTACAGCACCGAGCTGTTCGAGACGGGTACCGTGCAGCGGCTGGCCGACCACTTCATGCGCCTGCTGGACGCGGCGCTGACACAGCCGCAGGCCGACATCGCTGCGTTGGCACTCGTGAGCGATGCCGAGCGAGACCTGCTGCTGCGGGGATGGAACGAGACGGATCGGCAGTGGGAGGCAGGCCCGTGCAGCGTGCAGGGACGCTTCGAGGCCCAGGTGCAGCGGGGGCCCGACGCGGTGGCGGTGGTGTTCGAGGGGCAGACACTGAGCTACGTGCAGCTCGACGAGCGGGCCAACCAGTTGGCGCACCACCTGCGCGAGCTGGGCGTGGGCCCGGACGTGGCGGTGGGACTGTGCGTGCACCGCTCGCTGGAGATGGTCGTGGCCCTGCTGGGCATCCTCAAGGCCGGCGGGGCCTATGTCCCGCTCGACCCCTCCTACCCGCCAGAGCGTCTGGCCTTCATGGTGCGCGACGCCGGCCTGGCCCTCGTGCTCTCGCACACCGCCACGGCGTGCGTGTCACCCCCGGCTACTCTCCAGGTGTGCCTGGACACCCTCGATCTCGGCGCGCGGCCACGCCATGCCCCGGCGGTCCCCGTGGGGCCCGATCACCTGGCCTACGTGGTTTACACCTCCGGCTCGACCGGACAGCCCAAGGGCGTGATGTGCCGCCACGAAGCGGTGCTGCGCCTGGCCTGTGGTCGCGGCTTTGCCGTCCTGGATGCCTCGCACACCGTGCTGCAGGCCGCGCCCCTGGCGTTCGATGCCTCCACCTTCGAGATCTGGGGCGCGTTGCTCAACGGGGCCCGCCTGGCCGTGATGCCACCGGGGCCGCTCGAGCTGCCCGCGATGGAGGCGCTGATCCAGCGCGAGCGGGTCTCCACGCTGTGGCTGACCGCCGGGTTGTTCCACAGCATCGTGGACGAGCGCCCGCTGATGCTCGCCGGTGTATCGCAAGTGCTCGCCGGTGGCGACGTGCTATCGGCGCCGCACCTCCAGGCGCTGTTCGGTCAGCGCGTAGGCGGCTGCGTGATCAACGGCTATGGGCCGACCGAAAACACCACCTTCACCTGCTGCCATGTGATGCGCGAAGCGCCCGGGGCGGGGTGCAGCGTGCCCATCGGGCGCCCGGTGGACGGCACCCGGGTGTACGTGCTGGACGGGCGGATGCAGCCGCTGCCGGTCGGCGTGGCGGGTGAGTTGTACACGGCCGGTGCGGGGCTGGCCCGGGGCTATCTGGGGCAACCCGG
>JACMKW010000538.1 GCA_014379885.1 Rhizobacter sp. | reverse complement strand
TTGCGGGTCGCCTGGGCTGGGACACCTATGTCCAGACGCGCCCTCAGCACGCTGACCGCTGTGACGTTCGTTACGACATTCATGCCGCCACGGCGGCTTGACTCCAATAAAAATTCATCGCTGTCATCACGCCACATTCCATGTCCAACAACCTGAAAACACTGATCTCCAAGCTCAACGACACCACTCGCCGCGCTGCCGAGCGTGCGGCGAGCCTGTGCATGGCACGTGGCAACTACGAAGTCGATCTGGAGCACGTGTTTCTCGCATTGCTGGAGAGCCCGCAGAGTGATTTTGCGTTGCTGTGCAAGAAGTCAGGCATTTCCACCACCGAGTTGCAGCGCGATCTCGAGAACGAGATTGCCCGCTTCAAGAACGGCAACACGCGCACGCCGGTGTTCTCTCAGCACCTGCCGGTGTTGCTGGAGCATGCGTGGTTGATCGCATCGCTGGAGTCTCACACCATGCGCATTCGCAGTGCGCATTTGCTGCTGGCGCTGCTCACCGAACCCAGCCTGAGCCAGCTTGCCTACCGTGGCTCCAAGCTGTTCGTGAAGTTCAAGCTCGACGACCTGAAGCACAAGCTGCCCGAACTCACACAGGGCTCGCAGGAAGCGGCCGAAACCATGCGCGCCGCCGATGCGCCCGCGCCTGGCACCGATGAAGAAGCTGCCGAGCAGGCGGCCGGGCCCGGCAAGACCCCTGCGCTGGACCAGTTCACCACCAACCTCACGCAGCGTGCACGCGACGGCAAGGTCGACCCCGTGATCGGGCGCGACCCCGAGATTCGCCAGTGCATCGACATCCTGATGCGCCGCCGGCAGAACAACCCCATCCTCACTGGCGAAGCGGGTGTGGGCAAGACGGCGGTGGTTGAAGGTCTGGCCTTGCGCATAGCGATAGGTGATGTGCCGCCGCCGCTGCAAGGTGTGGAGCTGCACACGCTCGACATGGGCCTGCTGCAGGCCGGTGCGTCAGTGAAAGGCGAATTCGAGAACCGCTTGAAGAATGTGATCGACGAGGTGAAGAAGAGCCCGCACCCGATCATCTTGTTCATCGACGAAGCGCACACCATGATTGGTGCTGGTGGCCAGGCAGGCCAGAACGATGCGGCCAACCTGCTCAAACCGGCACTGGCGCGCGGTGAGTTGCGCACGGTGGCTGCCACCACCTGGAGCGAGTACAAGAAGTACTTCGAAAAAGACGCCGCGCTGGCCCGCCGTTTCCAGGTGGTAAAGGTTGAAGAGCCCAGCGAGCCGTTGGCCGCGGCCATGCTGCGCGGCATGGCGCCGCTGATGGAAAAGCACTTCAACGTACGCCTGTTCGATGAAGCCATCACCGAAGCCGTGCGCCTGTCGGCCCGCTACATCAGCGGCCGGCAGCTGCCCGACAAGGCCATCAGCGTGCTCGACACCGCCTGCGCCAAAGTGGCGCTGGGGCAGAACGCCACCCCGTCGGCAATCGAGGACACACAGCGCCATCTCGACCGATTGGCGGCCGAACGTCTTGCCCTCGAGCGCGAAGCTGCGGTTGGCGCCGACCACGCGGCACGCCTGGCCGAGCTCACCGAGCACCAGCAACAGCTGAACGACAAAGCCGCTGCACTGAAGTCGCGCTGGGAGCAAGAAAAGACGCTGGTCGGCGAGAT
>JACMKW010000537.1 GCA_014379885.1 Rhizobacter sp. | reverse complement strand
TTTCGGTGGCTTCATGTGCACGCCGGGCCTCCCCATGGGCGAATACCGGAGTGCGCAGCACGAAGGTACGCCAGTGAGCACGCAGGGCCGCCCCAAGGGCGAATACCGGAGTGCGCAGCACGAAGGTACGCCAGTGAGCGCGCCCGAGCCGCAGCCGTTTTACTTCGGCCCCGAGGGTGCCGAGCTGTTCGGCTGGCTGCACGGCCCCGACGCAGCCCGGCGCCAGGGCCTGGGCCTGTTGATCTGCAACCCCTTCGGTTTTGAAGAGGCCTGCGCCCACCGCAGCCTGCGCCACTTTGCCGAGGCCGCCAGTGCGGCAGGTTTCCCCAGCCTGCGTTTCGACATGGCGGGCTGCGGCAACTCGCAGGGTGATGAATTCGAAGCCAACGCACCCACCAAATGGCTGCGCTGCGTGCACAACGCCATCGACACGCTCAAGACCGCTGGTGGCGTGAGCCAGGTGCTGGTGCTGGGCGTGCGCCTGGGCGCCACGCTGGCCACGCTGGCCGCCTCGGAGCGTGACGACGTGGCCGGTTTGATCGCGATCGCGCCCGTGGTGCGTGGCCGCACCTACATCCGCGAGCTGACGATGCTGGGCCAGACCGGCTCGGCGCCCGGTGAGCGCGCGGATGGTTCGCTCGAATCGGCAGGCTTTTTGATGACACGTGAGACGGCAGCCTCTGTCTCCCAAGTGGACTTGCGCGCACTGACCCAAGCCCCGGCGCCGCGGGTGCTGATCGTCGAGCGCGACGACGTGACCGGTGTATCGGAATGGGCGCCCACGCTGAAACAGTTCGAGCTGGACGTGCGTGTGCAGCGCTGGCCAGGTTATGCGCTGATGATGGAAGACCCGCAACGTGCCGTGGTGCCCGATGCCATGGTGGCCGGTGTGATGGCCTGCATCAACGAGTGGGCATCGCAGGTCAAGCTGGCGCCGGTGGCCGCAGAGCCACCGCAGCGCACGGCCTTGCGGTGCAAACTGCCCGCGCCAGACGGCAGCGCGGCGCAGGTGCTGGAGACACCGGTTCACATCGATACCGGCACCGCCACACGGCTGTTCGGCATGCTGGTCACACCCGAGATCACTGATGCAAGCGCAAGCCCCCGCCCGGCGGTGTTGATGCTCAACTCCGGCGCCATCCACCACATCGGCCCCAACCGGCTGTGGGTGCGGCTGGCGCGTCGCTGGGCCGCACGCGGCATGACGGTGCTGCGGCTCGACATTGCCGGCATTGGCGACAGTCCGCCGCGGCCGGATGCGCAAGAGAACGTCGTTTACTCACCCCATGCGACACAAGACGTGGCAGCCGCCCTCGACTACTTGCGCACGCAGGTGGGTGCCAGCGAATGCCACCTGGTGGGCTTGTGTTCGGGCGCTTATCACTCGTTCAAGGCCGCGGTAGCGGGCCAGCCCGTTGCCTCGGCCACGATGATCAACCCGCTGACCTATTTCTGGAAAAAGGGCACGCAGCTCAGCGACGTGAAAGAGTACGAGCTCGACGAGTTGATTGCGAAGTTTCGCGGCAAGGTCTTCACCCGCGAGCCTTGGTTGAAGCTGTTGCATGGCCAGCTCGATGTGCGGCTGGTCGCCGCGGTGGCGCTTCGCCGCGTCTGGGGCCTGCTGGCTCCGAACCTGACGGAAGCCGCACGCGTGCTGCACTTTCCGCTGCGCCACAACCTGGCAGGCGAATTGGAGTCGGCCGTGCAGCGCGGCATCCGTTTGCGTTTCGTGTTTGCCGCCCGCGCGCCCGGCTTCGTGCTGCTGCGCAAACAAAGCGGGCGGGCCATGAAGCGCCTGCTGGAGCGCAAGTCGGCGACCATCGATTTCATCGCCGATGCCGACCACACCTTCACTCGGCTCGAAGCCCGTGAACGCCTGGTCGCAGTGCTCGACAGGCTGATGCAACCTGCAACCGACGGGCCTCACCCGCAGGCATGAGCGCGCCGGGCCGCCCCGAGAGCGAAGCCCGAAGTGCGCAGCACGAAGGTTCCTCAGTGACCCGCGAGGGTTTTCGCGCCGACCTGAACGGCCTGCGCGGGATCAGCGTCGCGCTGGTATTTGCCTTTCACCTGCAGATCAAGGGTGCAGGCGGCGGCTTTCTGGGTGTGGATGTGTTCTTCGTCATCTCGGGTTACCTGATGACGCAGATCATGTGCATCGGTCTCGCTGATGCCCGATTCAGCTACTGGCGATTCGTGGCTGCACGGGCGGCACGCATCTGGCCGGCGCTGGCGGCGATGGTGGTGCTGCTGTTCGTGTTCGGTGCATGGCTGCTGCCGCCTTTCGATCTGCAGATATTGGCCGAGCAGGCGCGCGCAGCACTGCTGTTCAGCTCGAACCACCACTTTCTCGACCGCTCGGGTTACATCACGCATGCCGGTGACACGCACTGGTTGCTGCACACCTGGTCCTTGTCGGTGGAGTGGCAGTTCTATCTGCTGTACCCGTTGCTGTTGATGGCGCTCGCGAAAATCGGCGCGCGCAGGCAGGTGGTGATGGCCGTGTTGGCTGCCTTGATGGTGTTGTCGTTCGCGGTGCAGATGTTGCAGCTGCGCACCCATGCCGATGCAAGCTTCTTCTTGCTGCCCGGACGCTGTTGGGAATTGTTGGCCGGTGGCCTGGTGTTCCTGTGGCTGCGCGATGCACCCATGGCGCCGCTTCGGTGGCGTTCGCTGGCGGGCTACGCCGGGCTGCTGATGGTGTTGGGTGCGGCGCTGGCTCTCGCGTTCATGCGCCGTGGCGCGGTGGGAGCGGGGCCGTGGTTGCTGCTGCCGGTGGCAGGTGTGATGCTGATCCTGTGGGCGAGGGACGCGAACAACCTGGTGCTGCGCAACCCGGCACTGCAGCGCCTGGGCCTCTGGTCGTACTCGGTTTACCTGTGGCACTGGCCGATCATCGTCGGCCTGAGGATGACCGAGTACCCGCTCGATCACCCACAGCTCACCACGTTGGCCACGGTGGGGGGCTCGTTGGTGATGGGCTGGCTCTCTTACACCTGCATCGAGCGGCCGGGCTCGGTGCTGCGCACGGCCGCGTCGGCATGGCGGATCGCACAAAAGCCCGCACTGTTCATGCTGCTGGCGGGCGCAGTGGTGGCCGTGGCCTTCTCGACCGAAGGGTTTGCGTTTCGCGAGCGGGGTGCGCCTGGCTTTTACCGCGGCTACACCGCTTCGGTGACGGCGCTGTATTTCCCTGACGATTGCAGCAACTACAAGAAACCTGCGGCGGAATTGAAGACCTGCACAGTGCGAAAGGGGAACGCCGCACGCATCCTCGTCATCGGCGACTCGCACGCCGAATACTTGTATGCGTGGTTCGTCAAGCACAGCGCGGGGTCGGTCGATTTTTTCACCGAGGCCGAGTGCCCACCGGTGCCGCGTTTCGAGCGCACACAAACCGGCTATGCGTGCAAGGACTACGCAGCCATCGCCTGGGGAAAGGCGCTGTCGAACGACTACGACACGGTGATCGTCTCGGCGCGTTGGGCCACGGTGGGCTTGGCGGGTGCACCGTACTGCCATCAACCGGAAGGCAAGGCCTGTGTGGCCCCGGCTTCCGTCGAGGCGAAGCAGGCGCTGGTGCTTGCCGAGTTGAAGACTGCGCTGGCCGCCACGCTCGCGACAGGCAAGACGGTGTTGATGCTCGATGGCGCGCCGGAGTCTCGCTTTCGCGTGCCCGAACGCGTGGCGCGCGAGCAGTTCTGGTACGGGCAGCCGCGTTTGTCGGTGCCTGTCGCAAGCCTGGTGGCACAGACTCAGTGGATCGAACCGGTGTTCAACGAGTTTCGTGGGCTGCCCGGCTTTCACCGCGTGAGCCTGCGCGACCGTTTGTGTGACACCAGCACATGCCGTGTGTACGACACCACCTTGCAGCGCCCGATCTTTCTGGACGAGAGCCACATCGACCCAGTTTGGATCGCGCAGCAGACCGATCTGTTCACTCATCTCTTGCGCCGGCAATGAGTTGCGCGCCAGGGCGTGCGCTTTGTCTCGCACAGGGCGCTCAACCCACGCATAACCCACCTTAGTTAGGGGGGCCGCGCGCCTCGATGAGGGAAGGCTTTCACGCCTCGCGCCAATACAATCTTCCGAGCTACCCGATCCACGTTTTGATGCGCAGAAAGAACCTCATGACCAAGCAGCCCAAGGCCACCAAGATCCAAGAGAAGAAGACACCGGGTCTGGCCGCGTCGAACATGACGGGCACCGGGCCAGGGGGCTTGTCGGTACGTGCCTTCGGCGAGTGGTATCGCGATCGTGAGCTTGAGCAGTGGAAGCAGTTCGACTTCGCTGCGCTCGAAAAGATTGCCAAGCTCATCGAGGCTGTCGAGAAAAAGGGCAAGCAGATTTTCGTGATGGGCAATGGCGGCTCCGCGGCCACCTCGTCACACATCGCGACCGACTGGTCGAAGACGGCAGAGCGTGTGGGCAAACCGCTGATCCGCTGCATCTCGCTGAACGACAACACCGCCTTCATGACGGCCGTGGGCAACGACCTCGGCTACGAAGAGATTTTTGCGCGCCAGCTGCACAACCTGTGCAACAAGGGCGATCTGGTCGTCATCATCTCGGGCTCGGGCAATTCGCCCAGCGTGATCAAGGCCGCCGAATACGCCGAGAGCGTGGGCGCCACCACCGTGGGCATGACCGGCTTCACCGGCGGGAAGCTGCGCAAGATGGTCGACGTGTGTTTCCACGTCGAAAGCGACCAGTACGGCGTGATCGAAGACATGCACATGGCGGCAGGTTCGATCCTCGCGTTCTACCTCAAGCAACGCAAGTGACAACCCAAGTGAGGGCCTGCGCATTTGCAGCGTGGGGCGCCGCTCGATGATTCACTACGTCACGCAAAACGGCATCGGCAATGCCTGGGTGGCCAATGAGCTGAGCCGCGTCGAAGGCGCCGGCCTACCGGTGGCCTTGCATGCGATGCGCGCGCCCGAAAAGCTGCTGCACGACTCAACCTGGGCGGTGGAGATGAACCGCCGTACCGAGCTGATGTACCCGCTGCCGTGGTTGGCGATGTTCTTCTCGCTGCTGGCCGCGCCGTTTCGTTTTCGTGGTCGCTTTTCCGCGGCACTGTGGAATGCGTTCTTCGGCCGGCGCGAACACATTCGCGCCCGGCTGGCCGGCATCGCGCATCTGGTGGTGGCCTGCCATTGGGCCACGGGGTTGCTACGCAGCGGGCGGCCCGTGTCGCAGATCCATTCGCAGTGGATCAACTCCTGCGGCACCATCGCGATGTACGGCGCCTGGTTGCTTGATGCGCCGTTCAGCTTCACCGGCCACGCGACCGATCTGTTCCGCAACCGCTGTGCGCTGCTCGACAAGATTGAACGCGCCAACTTCATCATCTGCATCTCTACGTTCCACCGCGATTTCTACCTCGAAAACGGTGCGCGCCCGGAGCAACTGGTGATTGCCTACTGCGGCATCGACCTGTCGTGGTTCCACCCGCCGGCTGCCGGCAGCCACGACACCAAGCGCCTGTACCGCATCGTGTCGTCGGGCCGCCTGGTCGAGAAGAAGGGCTTCGACGATTTGATCCGTGCCTGCAAGCTGCTGGCCGACAAGGGCGAGCGTTTCGAATGCGTGATCGGTGGCAGCGGTCCGCTCGAAGACGAACTGAAGGCACAGATACGGAGCCTCGGTTTGGCGAGCCGTGTCACTGTCACCGGCAAAGCCCTGCTGCAAGAGAAGATCATCGACTTCATGCACGGCGGCGACGTGTACGTGCTGCCCTGTGTGTGGGCTGCTGATGGTGATGTGGATGGCTTGCCGCAGATGATCATGGAAGCCATGGCCTGCGGGCTGCCGGCCATCTCAACCCGGCTGGTCGGCATTCCCGATCTCATCCAGCATGAAGACACCGGCTTGCTGGTCGAGCCCAAGAGCCCGGCCCAGCTGGCCGATGCCATGGCCCGGTTGATGCATGACGCTGCGCTGGCGGCGCGCTTGTCCGAAAACGGGCAGCGCCTGCTGAAGCAGACCTTCGACCTGAACAACTGCCTTGAGCCGTTGATCGAAAAATTTCGCCAGAGCCTGGCCAAGACCGCACCGGGCCGCCGCGCCATCGGCGCGCAAGCACAACAAAGCAGGGTGTCTCCATGATCATTTCGCAAACCCCGTACCGCGTGAGCTTCGCCGGCGGCGGGACCGACCTGCCGGCGTTCTACCGCCAGGAGTACGGCGCCGTGTTGTCGATGGCCATCGACAAGCACAAGTACGTGACGGTCAGCCCGCGTTTTGTCAATAACACCCGAGTGGCCTACACCCAGGTCGAGATTGCCGACTCGATCAATGACCTCCAGCATGAGTTGGTGCGCGAGGCGCTCAGACTCACCGGCCTGGGCCGCCACATCGAGATCACCACTGTGGGCGATGTGCCTTCGGGCACCGGCATGGGCTCGTCGAGCTCGCTCACAGTAGGTGTATTGCAGGCGCTGTACGCCTACAAGGGCCAGATCATCAGTGCCAAGAACGTGGCTGAGCAGGCTTGCCAGATCGAGATCGACATCCTCGGAAAACCCATCGGCAAACAAGACCAGTACGCCGCGGCCTTCGGCGGCCTGAACTACATCCGCTTCAACTCCGACGACACGGTGGACGTGGAGCCGGTGCCCGCGCCGCGCGACACGATGCAGGAGTTGTCGAGCCGCATGATGCTGCTCTACACCGAGCAACAGCGTGATGCCGACGGCATCTTGAAGCGCCAGAGCGAAGGCACGAAAGACCGCATGCCGGTGCTGCGCGCGATGCGCGACCTGGCGCAGGAAATGCGTGTCGCGATCACCGGCTCGGGCGGGTTGGACGAATTTGCGCGTTTGCTGCACCAGGGCTGGGAGCTCAAACGTTCGCTGGGCTTTGGCATCAGCATGGAGCGGGTGGACGCCTGGTACGAACAGGCGCGCAAGCTCGGGGCACAGGGCGGCAAGCTGTTGGGTGCGGGTGGTGGCGGCTTCTTGCTGCTGCTGGCGCCGAAGGAGCGGCACGGCATGATCCGTGAGGCGCTGGGCAACCCGCGCGAGCTCACGCTCGACATCGACCGCCGTGGTGGCCGTGTCATCTTCATCAGCGACCATCAGCGTCTGCTGCACAACCAGTGATTTCAGGAGTTTGCCTGTGAGAGTGCTGTTGACAGGCGGAGCCGGCTTCATCGGCTCCCACACCGCCGACGCGTTGCTGCGCGAAGGTTATGCCGTGCGTGTGCTCGACTCTCTCGAAGAGCCCGTGCACCCCGGCCATGCCGTGCCCGCGTACCTGGACCCGCGCATCGAGTTCATCCGCGGCGACGTGCGCGACGCAACCGTGCTGCTCGACGCCTTGCGTGGCTGCGACTACGTCTACCACCTGGCCGCGTTTCAAGACTACCTGCCGACCTTCAGCCGCTTCTTCGACGTCAACGTCACCAGCACCGCGCTGATCTACGAGCTGATCGTGCGGGAGAAGCTGCCGGTGAAGAAGGTGATCGTGGCGTCCAGCCAGGCGGCTTTGGGCGAAGGTCTGTACCACGATGCTGCCGGGCGGGCCGTGCTGCCCGACATCCGCCCGACCGAACAACTCGAGCATGGCCTGTGGGACGTGCAAGCCCCGGCTGGCTTCACCGGGCCGCTGCTATGGCAGCGCACCGATGAAACTGTCGCCAACCCGCAGAACCAGTACGGCCTGTCGAAGATTGCTGAAGAGCGTGTGGCGCTGTCGCTGGGCAAGCGTTACGGCATTCCCAGCGTGGCGATGCGCTACTCCATCGTTCAAGGCCCGCGCCAGAGCTTCTACAACGCCTACAGCGGCGCCTGCCGTGTGTTCTCGCTGAGCTTCCATCTGGGCCGCGAGCCGATGATCTACGAAGACGGCCAACAGGTGCGCGACTTCGTGAACGTGCAAGACGTGGTCGATGCCAACCTGCTGGTGCTGCGCGACGAGCGCGCCAACTACGAGATGTTCAACGTGGGCGGCGACAAGGCGCACACGGTGGCCTCGTTCGCCTCGGTCGTGGCTGAGGTCTTTGGCGCCACCGGCTACAAGCCGGAGCCCTGCGGCAAGTTCCGCTTCGGCGACACCCGCCACATCTGCTCTGACGTGAGCAAGCTCAAGAACCTCGGCTGGAAACCCACGCGCACCGTGCAAGAGAGTGTGGAGGCCTACAAGGGCTGGCTCTCGACCGCCGACAACGCGGCGCAGATCCTCGACTACTGCAACCAGCAGATGGCCGCGCTGAACGTCGTGCGTGACGTGAACAAGGCGTGAGCGCAACCACCACGCCCCCGTTGCGCACGAAGGCGCTGTTGCTTGCTGGCGGCCTGGGCACTCGACTCAGACCACTGACCGAAAGCGTGCCCAAGTGCCTGGTGGAGATTGCCGGAAGGCCCTTGCTCGACTACTGGTTCCAGGCGCTGCGCGAAGCAGGTATTCACGACGTGATGGTCAACACGCACCATTTGCCTGAAGCGGTGCGTGTCTTTCTCGCGCAGAAACGTGAGCAGGGTTTCAACGTGGAAGAGGCCTACGAGCCCGTGTTACTCGGATCGGCCGGCACCATCACTCACAACCGCGCCTGGGGCGACGATGCCGACCACGTGGCCATTGTCTACGCCGACAACCTGTCCGACCTCGATGTGACCGCATTCCTGGCCACGCACAAGGCACACGCACAACCCATGACCATGCTGCTGTTCCACGCACCGAACCCGCGCGCCTGTGGCATCGCCGTGCTCGACGACACCGGGCGTGTGATCGAATTCGAAGAGAAACCCGCCGAGCCGCGCTCCGACCTGGCCAATGCCGGTGTGTATGCGGTCACCGCTGATGCCTGGCGCGAAATGGCCGACCTGCGCGCCTTCGATCTGGGCTTTCACGTTCTGCCAAAGTTCGTGGGCCGCATGCATGGCGCGGTGCATGGTGGCTACCACCGAGACATCGGCAACCTCGAAGCCCTGGAAGGCGCGCGTCTTGCTGCACCCCAGGTGTTCGCCCATCGATTCAATTGACCTGAAGGATATTGACCATGAAAGTGCTCGTCACCGGCGGTGCGGGGTATGTTGGCAGTGCCTGCCTGCGCAAGCTGCTCGCGGAAGGCCACGACGCGATCGCGTTCGACAACCTCTCCGAAGGGTATGAGGCCGCTGTGCCCTCGGGCAAGCTGGTCAAGGGCGACATCGCCGATACGGCCGCGCTCGCGCAGGTGATGAAGGAGCATGGCAGCGAGGCGGTGATGCACTTCGCCGCCGCCACCTACGTGGGCGAGTCGGTCACGAACCCCGACCACCACTACAACAACAACATTGCCGGCACGCTGAGCCTGCTGCGCGCGATGCGCCAGTCGGGCATCCAGCGCATGCTCTTCTCCAGCACCTGTGCGACCTATGGCGACAACCCAGTGGTGCCGATGAACGAGACCGCGGCGCAGATCCCCTGCAGCCCGTATGCGCGCACCAAGCTCGCGGTCGAGTGGATGATCCGCGACTTCGCGCACGCCTACGGCCTGGGGTTCACCATCCTGCGTTACTTCAACGCCTCGGGGGCCGACCGCGACGGCGAGTTCGGCGAGGCTCACGATCCCGAGACGCACCTGATCCCGCTACTGCTGCAAGTGGCGCTGGGCCAGCGCGACAAGCTCATGCTCTACGGCGACGACTACCCCACGCCCGACGGCACCTGCATACGCGACTACGTGCACACCGATGATCTGGCGCAGGCGCACATGCTCGCCATCACGGCGACCACGCCGACAACGGCCGAGGTGTTCAACATCGGCACCGGCAACGGCCAGTCGGTGAAGGAAGTGCACCGCGCTTGCGAAGAAGTGACCGGCCGCAAGATCCCGCTGGAAATCACCGCTCGCCGCCCCGGCGATGCGCCGGCCCTGGTGGCTGACCCGACCAAGCTCAAGACGCAGCTGGGTTGGAAGCCCGAGTTCTACGACATCAAGCGCACGGTGGAGACCGCCTGGGCCTGGCACCAGAAGTACCCGAAGGGGTATGCGGACAAGGTGGCGAAGGTCTGAGCGGCAAAGTGAGGTCGGAGCGGGCCTTCGATACCTCAGGCTGAGCGGGTAGTGGCGTGCGAAGTATAGAAATCTGCGAACACTCTTCGACCGCTGAGGCTGAGTGGGTGTTGGCGTGCAACGTATAGGAATCTGCGAACACTCTCCCACCGCTCAGCCTGACCCTTCGATACCTCAGGGCAGGGTCCGCTGCGCGGATCGAAGGCCCGCTCAAGCCTTGACACTCTGCGGCAGAAACGCATGCACCTCGGCGTGTGAACCAACGATCGCATGGGCCAGAGTCACGTCGGGCCGCGCGTGCCCCGGCGGGCGAAAGAGCAGCGTGCGGCCGACACCGGCGCGGCTGCCGGCCTGGATGTCGGTTTCCATGTCGCCCAGCAGCACCGACGCCGCCAGGTCCACATCGAACTCCTGCGCTGCCTGCAGGATCATCCCGGGGTTGGGTTTGCGAAACGGCGACTCCTGCTTGTAGACACCCACACCGTGCTCGGCGTGGTACGGGCAGAAGTACACCTTGTCGATGGGCGCATCGCGCGCCGTGAACTCCCCGCTCATCCACTCTGTGAGCGTGTGAAAGTCTTGCTCGGTGTATTTGCCGCGCGCGATGCCGGCCTGGTTGGTGACCACGAAAACCAGGTAGCCACGCTCGCGCGCCGTGCGCACGAGCTCGAAGATGCCGTCGACGAAGTCGAAGTGTTCGCGGCGGTGCACGTAGGCGTGATCGATGTTGATCACGCCATCGCGGTCGAGGAACAGGGCAGGGCGCAGCATCGCGGCAGCGCGCTCCTTACTCGTGGTAGTCGTAGGCCTGGAAGCCCGCCATCTTGACCAGGCTGTCGCGGCGCGCGGCGTTGTAGTCGCTCTCGACCATTTCGCTCACCAGCTCTTGCAGCGTGGTCTTGGGCACCCAGCCGAGTTTCTGCTTGGCCTTGCTCGGGTCACCGAGCAGCGTTTCGACTTCGGTCGGGCGGAAGTAGCGTGGGTCGACTTCGTCGAACTTGGTCCAGTCCAGGTCGAGTTGGCCGAAGACTTCGTAGAGGAATTCGCGGACGCTGTGCGTTTCGCCGGTGGCGTAGA
>JACMKW010000013.1 GCA_014379885.1 Rhizobacter sp. | reverse complement strand
GATTTTGTGTCGCTGATGCCCGAGTCGACCCACATGCTGATGTGGGTGATGTCTGACCGTGCCATTCCGCGCAGCCTGCGCATGATGCAGGGCTTTGGCGTTCACACGTACCGGCTGGTCAACGCCAAGGGCGAGTCGAATTTTGTCAAGTTTCACTGGAAACCCAAGGCCGGCACCCACTCGCTGGTGTGGGACGAAGCAGTGAAGCTCGCAGGAGCCGATGCCGACTACCACCGCCGCGACCTGTGGGAGGCCATCGAAGGCGGCGCCTACCCCGAATGGGAGTTGGGCCTGCAGATCTTCACTGAGGCCCAGGCCGAGGCCTTCAGCTTCGACGTGCTCGACGCCACCAAGCTGATCCCCGAAGAGCTGGTGCCGGTGATGCCGGTGGGCCGCATGGTGCTCAACCGCAATCCCGACAACTTCTTCGCCGAGACCGAGCAGGTGGCTTTTTGCACCGCGCACGTGGTGCCCGGTATCGACTTCAGCAACGACCCCCTGCTGGCTGGGCGCATCCACTCCTATGTGGACACGCAGATCACCCGCCTGGGCGGCGCCAATTTCCACGAGATCCCGATCAACGCACCCATCGTGCCGGTGCACAACAACCAGCGCGACGGCCTGCACCGCCAGGCCGTGAATCGGGGTCGCGTGGCCTACGAACCCAATTCGCTCGGTGGGGGCTGCCCGTTCCAGGCTGGTGCCAAAGGCTTCGTGTCGTTTCCGCAGCCCGTGCAAGAAGACAAGGTGCGCGGCAAGCCCGAAAAGTTTGCCGACCACTACACCCAGGCCACGTTGTTCTTCGAGAGCCAGACGCCGGTCGAAAAAGCCCACATCGTGGGTGGCTTCCGCTTCGAGCTGAGCAAGCTCACGGTGCCGGCCATCCGCGAGCGCATGCTGGCTTCGCTGGTCAATGTGTCGCCCGAACTGGCCAAGGCAGTGGCCGATGGCCTGGGCATGAAAGTGCCCCGTGCAATGCCTCGCGCCTTGAAGAACCCGATGCCGCCCGAGGTGAAGCAATCACCCGCGCTGTCGCTCACCGCCTTGCCGGGTGAGGAGGGTGTGCGTACTCGCAAGGTCGCGCTGCTGGTGGCCGACGGGGTCGATGGCAAGTCGCTGGACGCGGTCGAAGCGGCCTTGTTGAAAGCCGGTGCGGTGCCGACACGTGTCGGCCCGCGCCTGGGCAGCTACAAGGCAGCCGACGGCAGTGCCGTGATGGCGACCGGCTCTCTGGAGAACTCACCTCCGGTCTTGTTTGACGCTGTGGTGTTGCCCGATGGCGAGGCGGGCGTCGCCATGCTGGCGCGCCATGGGCAGGCGGTGGAATTCGTCACCAACCAGTACCGACACTGCAAGACCATCCTGGCGCTCGGCGCTTCCAAGGCCTTGCTCGACAAGGCCGGTGTATCGGCCAAGCTGCCCTCGGGCGAGACCGACACGGGCGTGCTGGTCGGCAAAGGCACGCCGCTGATGACAGCGGCCTTTATCGAGGCGGTGGCCCGGCACCGCCACCCAGCCCGCGAAACCGACCCGCCCTGGGTTTGAGTTGAGCCTGCACTTGGGCGGCAACGCCGTTCGCTTGATCCGTTTGCACTGAGGTATCACGGGCTCGCGCGAGCCTTCACTACCTCAGGCCGAACGGCTTTCTGGTACGGCCGCGTTCAGGGCGGCGGCAATTGCCACCGCGTCATAGGGTTTGCGCAGCAGCACCGGGCCATCGTCGCCGCCAGCGTGGATGTGCTCATTGCCGGTGGCAAACACGATGCGCAGGGTGGGCTGGAGAAGGCGCGCCTCGGCCGCGAAAACCTCGCCCGACACGTCAGGCAGGCCGATGTCGGTGACCAGCACATCCACCTCGGCCTGGGCGAGTAGAGCCATGGCCTGCTCCGCGTTGCTCGCTTGCGTCACGGTATGCCCGAGGGCAAGCAGCATCTCGGTGGTGCTGTGTCTCACCAGCTCGTCGTCTTCAACCAGCAATACCGCCAGTTCCTGGGTTGACCGGGTGGTGACAGGGGCGGCGTCGATCGGCGCAGCGGGTGCTTGGGGGCTCGCTTTGCCCAGCACCAGGCGAACCCGTTGCGCCAACGCCTCCACTGTGTAGGGCTTGGCCAGCAGGTCAATGCCAGGGTCGAGCCGGCCGTCATGCACGATGGTGTTCTGTGTGTAGCCTGAGGTGAAGAGCACGGCCACGCCGGGCCGGCGCTCGCGGGCCCGGCGGGCGAGCTCAGGGCTTTTGAGTGTGCCGGGCATCACCACGTCGGTGAACAACAGGTCGATGGGCTCGGAGCTTTCGATGATGGTGAGTGCGCTGTCGGCGTCGCTCGCCGTGAGCACGTGGTACCCGAGCTCGGTCAGCATCTCCACGGTGGCCCGGCGCACGGCGGCGTCGTCTTCGACGACCAGAATGGTCTCGGCACCGCCGGTCAAGGGCCCGCTGACCACTGCGTCTACCGCGTCTTCGCTCTGGTGGCAGCGCGGCAGGTACAGCTTGATCGTGGTGCCGAAGCCGACTTCGCTGTAGATCTTCACGTGGCCACCCGTTTGCTTGACGAACCCGTAGACCATCGACAGGCCGAGCCCTGTGCCGCTGCCTGCCGGCTTGGTGGAAAAGAACGGTTCGAAGGCCTGGGCCACGACTTCGGGCGTCATGCCCACGCCGGTGTCGCTCACGGCGAGCATCACGTACTGCCCGGGTGCCAGGTCGGGGTGCGCTCGCGCGTAGGCGTCGTCAAGAAAGGCATTGCCAACCTCGATGATCAGCTTGCCGCTGCCGTTCATGGCGTCGCGGGCGTTGATGGCAAGGTTGAGCACGGCGTTCTCGATCTGGGCGGGGTCGACGAAGGTGTTCCACAGACCGCCGTAGACGATGGTTTCGACCTCGATGGCCTCGCCAATCGAACGTCGGATCATGTCTTCGATGCCGTTGACGAAGCGCCCCACGTTCACCACCCGCGGCTCCAGTGCCTGGCGACGGCTGAAAGCCAGCAGCTGGCTGGAGAGCTTGGCACCGCGCCGCACGGCGTCGTGCGCGCTGGCCAGGCGCGGCTCGATCTTGTCGTTGCCCGCCGCGTGCTTGGAGATGAGATGCAGGTTGGCTGAAATCACCTGCAGCAGGTTGTTGAAGTCGTGCGCCACGCCGCCGGTGAGCTGGCCCACGGCCTCCATCTTCTGCGACTGGCGCAGCTTCTCTTCGGCGTAGTGGCGCTCGGTCACGTCGATCGCCTCGGGCACGATGGCCACCACCGCGCCATCGGGGCCGTGCACCGGGCGCATGGCGAAATCGAAATGGCGCCAGCCACCCGGCAGAAGCACCTTGATCTCCTGGCGCGGGCTTTGGCCAAGCGCTGCAGCGGCCACACCCTGCCGTACCGCTTCGGCCATGCCGGGTGTGCGTGAAAACCAGGGCGTGTCCCAGAAGTAGTGGCCCAGCACGTCTTCGAGTCGGGCTTCAATGCCGCGTAGCGAGGTGGCGTTGGCATCCATCAGCTTGCCGTCGAGCGAGAGCAGGCCCTGGTACTGGTAGCTGGTGGCAAAGATGGTGCGCATGCGCGCCTCGCTGGCCTGGAGCGCCGCGGTGCGTGCCGCCACCTGTTGCTCCAGTTGGGCGTTGACATCGTGCAGTGCGCTTTCGGCCAGCTTGCGCTCGTGGATGTCTTCGGTCGAGCCGTACCACTTGGTGATGTGTCCCTGCGCGTCGCGTCGGGCAGAGGCCCGCGATCGCATCCACCGGTAGTCGCCCGACACCCGCTTGACGCGGTGCTCGATGTCATAGGGCTCGCCGGTCTTCACCGAGTGGCCCCAAGCCAGCTGGGTAGAGCCCAGGTCGTCGGGGTGCAAACCACGCCCCCAGCTGTCGCCCAGGCCGCTGGTGCCCGTCCACTCATGCCACCGGTTGGCCACCCGGTCCAACTGCCCGTCGGGCAGGGCCGTCCAGGTCACCTGGGGGTTGAAGTCCAAGGTGTGCCGGTAGTGTGTTTCGCTCTCGTGCAGGTGCTGCTCGGCGCGGCGTCTTTCCACCACTTCAACCCGCAGCTTGCGCTGCGTGCGGTGAAGCCTTTCACCGAAGGCGATGATCAAGCCGCACGAGAAGGCGTAGCCGAAGGCCGCAACCAGATAGGCCCCATTGAAGAGGGGGATGGCGTTGTTGCCGCCCACCAGCCACAGGCTGCCGCCGCCAAAGCCAATGACAGCCGCCAGGAGGGCAGGGCGCGCGCCGCCCACCCAAACCGACAGCGCGACCGCGCCGAAGACCGTGACAAAAGGCAGTTGCCCCTGTAGCCAAGGTTCAACGAGCCAGCGCAGCGCCAACGCGCAGACGACGGCAACAACGGCCAGCGCGTAGTGCAGGAGACGTCGGTCTGGCGTGTCGAGCTGCACGGAGCGCTCCAAGGGCGGGTGTCACGGGCGAGCGGCTGTCGCTGAAGCGCCCGCAGCGAGGTTTATGTCACCGGGGTGCGAAGGCGCTCGGCAATGTGATTGATCAGCGCATCCAGGTCGTCAGGTTCGAAGGGCTTCAGGATCGAGCGCACGTTAGGCCCGAAGAGGCGAACGGCGTCGCCGAACTCGTAGCCAGAGCACAACACCACCCAGCGGTCGGGCGTGACCGCAAGCAGTTTGCGAGCCAGGTCGGTGCCCGACATGCCGGGCAAGCTGACGTCGGTGAGGATGATGTCGAACTCGCGTTCCGCCAGCGCTGCCAGCGCCTCTTCGGCCGTAGCGCAACTGTTGATTTCACGCCCCGGCCCCTCGAGCAGCATGCTGATGGTGGTGCGCAGATCCTCGCTGTCCTCGACAAACAGAATGGTGACGGGCGACACAGAAGGCTCCAGCAACAAAGACAGATGAAAAGTCTACGCGCATAAATGCCCATCTAAGCCTGCGCCGCAGTGCGGGCTTGTTCCGGCGTGTGTACGCCGCGACGGATTTGCACGGGGATACCGGCTGTACCCTGTAGGCGGTTTCCTACAACAACTTTCGGATTCTTCCGGCAAGAAAGAGTGGTGCAAAACCCATTACGCTCTTTCAGCCGCAAAGCTCAGTGCAGGCAGGCCCTTGTTCAGGGTTGTGCCGAATCAGGTTGCGACGCTATCGCTCTGCCTTCTCTCGCGTTTCCTTCCCATCGATTCGCCCGCGAGCGGCTACATGCGCTTGCGCCAGCTTGACCTGAAAGCCACTGCAATGAAAGTCATCGAAGACACGGCGATCGCCGCCCCTGAGCGCGAAATGGCCACCCTCCTGGCCGCGCTGACACAACTACGCCGAGGCGACGCCAGCGTGCGGCTCCCGGTGCATTGGGAAGGGCTGCCGGGCAAGGTGGCCGATGTCTTCAACGACTTGGTGGAACAAAACGAAGCCATGGCGGCTGAACTGGGCCGGCTGCGCCAAGTGGTGGGCAAGGAAGGCAAGCTCAAGCAGCGCGCCTCGCTGAGCGAGACGCGCGGCTTCTGGGGCGCCTCAATTGACTCCATCAATGCGTTGATCGACGACCTGGTGCACCCCACCAGCGAAGTGGCGCGTGTGATCGGCGCGGTGGCGCAGGGCGACCTTTCAAAGAGCATGGCGCTCGAAGTGGAAGGGCGTGATCTCGAAGGCGAGTTCCTGCGCACCGACAAGACCATCAACAAGATGGTGGAGCAGCTGGGCAACTTCTCGGCCGAAGTGACGCGCGTGGCGCGCGAAGTGGGCACCGAAGGCAAGCTCGGCGGCCAGGCCAAGGTGAAGGGCGTGGCCGGCACCTGGAAAGACCTGACCGACTCGGTGAACTCGATGGCCGGCAACCTGACCGACCAGGTGCGCAACATCGCCGACGTGACCACCGCCGTGGCCAAGGGCGATCTCTCCCAGACCATGGCGCTCGACGTCGACGAGCGGCCGCTGCAAGGCGAGTTCCTTCGCACCGCCAAGATCGTCAACCGCATGGTGGATCAGCTCGGCGCCTTTGCGTCCGAGGTGACGCGCGTGGCCCGCGAGGTGGGCACCGAAGGAAAGCTCGGCGGACAGGCCGAGGTGAAGGGCGTCGACGGCACGTGGAAGGACCTCACCGAGTCCGT
>JACMKW010000536.1 GCA_014379885.1 Rhizobacter sp. | reverse complement strand
GGCAAGCCGGTGTGATCGGTCAGGTCGACTTGCAAGGGCGTGATCGACACCCGGCCGTTTGCGGTGGCGTGAAAGTCGGTGCCGGCGCCCGCATCGCGTGCATCACCGGCCGGCCCGATCCAGTAGATGGGTTCGCCACGTGGGTTGGTCTGGCGTATCACCGGCTGGCTCGCATGGCGGCGGCCGAGTCGCGTGACTTCACGTGGCAATGAGAGTGCGTCAGCACGGTTGGGGATGTTCACGTTGAGCAGCCAGGGGCCGGGCGCCGGGGGCGTTTTCAACACATGCTCGACGATGGCGCGCGCGACTTGCGCCGCCGCGTCCACATGCTCCCAGCCCTTCTCGGCCTGCGAGAACGCAATGGCGGGGATACCGAAGAGAAAACCTTCCATCGCCGCAGCCACGGTGCCCGAGTACAAGGTGTCGTCACCCATGTTCGCGCCGTTGTTGATGCCAGAGAGCACCAGGTCGGGGCGATGTGGCAGCAAGCCGGTGAGAGCGACGTGCACACAGTCGGAAGGCGTGCCGTTGAAGTAGCGAAAACCGTTGCTCGCCGTGAAGGCCGAGAGCGGCCGGTTCAGTGTGAGCGAGTTGGACGTACCGCTCGCGTTCTGTTCCGGTGCCACCACGTCGATCTCACCGAGACCTTCACATGCCCGCACCAAAGCCGCGAGGCCGGGCGCGAGGTAACCATCGTCGTTGGCGATCAGAATGCGCATGGCCGCGATTGTAAGGACTCGTCACCTGAGGGACGCACCTGTGGCGGCCACGCTGTTTATCATCGACGACCCAACAAAACCCCGATGGAGACGATCATGAAGGCATGGCTTTGCGAGAACCCGATTGGCCCTGAAGCGCTCGAGTGGAAGGATCTGCCCACACCCGAGCCCAAGGCAGGCGAAGTGCGCATTGCCATCAAAGCCGCGAGCCTGAACTTCCCCGATCTGCTGATCGTGCAGAACAAGTACCAGGCCAAACCACCGCTGCCCTTCGTGCCTGGCTCTGAATACGCAGGCGTGATCGATGCGGTCGGTGAAGGTGTCACCACCCTCAAGGTGGGCGACGCTGTCGCCGCCTTCGGTGGTGGCGGTGGTTTCAGCACCCACGTGTGCGCCAAGACTTCGCTGCTGATGCCCTTGCCCAAAGGCTTTGCCTTCGACGATGCAGCTGCGTTTCTGTGCACCTATGGCACGACCTGGCACGCGCTGATGGACCGTGGCTCGCTCAAGGCCGGCGAAACCGTGCTGGTGCTGGGCGCTGCGGGTGGTGTGGGCACCGCAGCCATCCAGATCGCCAAGGCCGCCGGCGCGAAGGTGATTGCCGCCGCCTCCACCGACGAGAAGTGCGCGCTGTGCAAGGAGCTGGGGGCCGATGCCACCATCAACTACAGCAAGGGCAACCTGCGCGACGAGATCAAAGCGCTGACAGACGGCAAAGGCCCCGATATCGTCTACGACCCGGTCGGCGGCGACCTCGCCGAGCCGGCGTTCCGCTCCATTGCCTGGCGCGGGCGCTACCTCGTGATCGGTTTTGCGCAAGGCGGCATCCCTTCGCTGCCGCTGAACCTCGCGCTGCTCAAGGGCGCCTCCATCGTCGGCGTGTTCTGGGGCGAGTTCGCGCGCCGCGAGCCCAAGGCCCACGTCGCCGCGCTGGCCGATCTGGCAGCCTGGTACGCGCAGGGCAAGATCAAGCCCGTGATCGACACCCGTTTGCCCATGACGTCGCTCAAGGAAGCCTTCACCCGCATGGGCAGCCGCCAGGTGCGGGGCAAGCTGGTGCTCGTCAACGAATGAAGGCCCGCTCGGCGCACCGCCGATGCTTCCACCTGCGCGAGCCGCTCTCGCGGAGAACTCCCGGTGCGCCGACTGCTGCTCAAACTGCCTCTGCTGGCGTTGTGGCCCCATGGGGCCCACGCGCAGACCCGCAGCGACGCATTGCGCTTCGGTGTGATCACCACCACCACGGTGCAAGACTCGCGCAAGGCCTGGGAGCCGTTCTTCGCCGACATGCGCGCCGCGACCGGCATGCCCGTTCAGGGCTGGTACGCCGAGAGCTACCTTGATGCCGCCGATGCGCTTGTCACCAACACGGTGCAATTGGCCTGGGTGTCGAGCAAGACTGC
>JACMKW010000535.1 GCA_014379885.1 Rhizobacter sp. | reverse complement strand
CGCGCGCGCCAGGCTACCTTGCAGGCTGATATGTGCCACGCCGTCGGCATGCGCCCAGGTCAGCGTGGCACCGCGCGAGGCGTCGCCCAGCTCGGCGAAGTGGCCGGTGGGCGGCTCGTCGGGCCACGACATCGGCACCACGCGGTCGATGAAGACGTTGGCTTTTTCGAGCGTGGCGAGCTCAGTGGTGAGCCAGTTGCGGTCGACTGCCGCCACCCAGGTGGGCTGGCCGGCTGCGGCGCCTGGCGCCACGGCGAGATGCACGCCGGCGGCTTCTTCGAGCAAGGCTTCTTCAAGCACGCCGATCAGCGCCGCCGGCAGGCGCGCTGTGGGGGCCTTGGGCAGGGTGATGCGGTGCCAGCTCACGTCGGCATCAGACAACACCGCCACGGCACCGGCCGCCTTGGGCAAAAGAGCCACGGGGCAGCGGCCCTGCGCAGACAGGCTCAGGCCGTCGGGGCTCAGCGCATAGGCGTACTCGGTGGCCAGGCTGGCCTCAGTGGGGGAGGAGCCAGGATCACGTGCCAGCAAGCGTTGGCGCGGCGGGATTTGAACGACAAGCGTGCTCATACAGGGTGCGAGGGTAGCGGAAATGTAATTGCACGATCGTACAAACCTACCCGAATCAACGGCTTGCGGCGTGTTCTTGTAGTGATTCTTGCAACGGCTTGGGGCATGTTGTCAGCGTCCGCTGTCGTTGGAATTGATGCGTTCGCTGCTCAGAACAGTGATCGTTCTCTGCTCGCGCTTGACCAGCGAGCGCTGTTCCAGCACGCGCTCCGAGAGTCGCAGGCGACCACGTACCTCGAAGTAGCTGGTGGCCACGTCAACGCCCGTCAGTTCTTCCGCTTTCTTGCCGGACAGGTAGGCCTGGATATCGGCCTGCTTCTTGAACGGTGTGCGCTGGCGGTACTGAACCAGGCGCTCTGCATCGCCCACGTTGAACTCCGGGATTACCGACGCAATCACTTCACGCGAAGCGGTGTTGATGTTGACCGTGGTGCGCGTGGGAAGCAGCACGATGTGGGGCTCCAGGCGTTGCAGGGCCTGCGCGTCGACACCCAGCCAGGCAAGTTGCGAAATGCGTTTGGGTGGGAGCGGCGGGTCCGCCTTCGCGCCCGGGCTGCCGGCCGGGGCATAAGCGTCTTTCAAGCCATTGGCGAGCAGGTCGGCCACGGTGACGGTGACGTTCACGTTCTCGCACAAGCGGCGCAGTGCCTCCAGGTCGAGTTTGGACGTGCCTGTTCGCTTGTCGTCGAGCAGGTTGAACAGGTTGAAGCGCGATTGCGCATCGGTAATGCTGCCCGACAGAAAGGCCTCGGGAGCGTCGTCGGTGTTGTCTTTGTCGGCGGCCAGAAAGGTCGACAGGCGGGCTTCGGCCAGCGGCACGGCCCAGGGTTCGCCGAGATGATCGACTTGCTGCCCTGCCGAGGGTCGCGCGTCTTCTTTCAGGATGAGGCCCGCCCAGTCGAGCGCGCCCGCGAGGATCCAGGCCGATTGCGCGCGCGAACGTTCGGCCGTTTCTACCTGCACAGCCCGCCATTGCTGCCAGACCATCGACACCGCTAACGTGGCCACCAGCGTCACGATGATCATGGCCAGCAGCAAGGCCGCGCCACGTTGCCGGGTGGGTGTTGTGGTGCGTGTTTTCACTGCGGCCCCAGCGCGATCTGGCGCGTGATGCTGCCGGAAAAACCACTGCCTTCACCGAAGGTAAGAACGACGCGAACCGCCTTCAGCGGGTCGGCCGCTTGCGGGGGAGGGGCCTGGCCAGGGTTACCGGCGACGGGGGGAGCAGGCTCCGCCACGCCCGCGCTCGATTGGCAGTTGCTCCACGCGTTGCCACGAAAGCAATAGGTCTGCCATTCGGTGATGCCGGTGAGCGTGCGCAACTGCCCGCTCTCGTTGCCAAGAAACTGCTGGCTGTTCATCCAATGGTCTTGCAGCGCCCGCGTGGTGGTGACAGCCGGGCCGGCCCAGCGCAGCCAGGTACCGCCGCGCAGAGACCACACCACGAGTTGTAGCCCATCGGGCGTGCGGCGGGTCAGGCGCAGGGAAATGCCGTCGAAGCTGGGCAGGCCTTGGGGCAGGGCGCCGCTGTCTTGCGCGGCTTCGAGGTCTTGTTCGAATTGGGCCAGCACGGTGTTTACACGCAGCAGTTGCTCCAGCCGCTCCTGGCTCGCTGTTCTGGTGCGCACGATGCCGTCGACACCCTGCCACGCCATCACCGCGAGGATGGCCATGATCATCATGGACACCAGCACTTCGATGAGCGTGAAACCGCGCGGCGGCAGGGGCTTGTGCGCTTGCATGGTCACCGGCCCAGCACAGTCGACAAGGTGAGGATGTGGCGCCCGTCTTCGTTGGTGATTTGTGCGTCAGCACGCAGAAAGTTCGGGTTCGGTGTGCGGCGCGAGACCAGCTTGCCCTGGTAGACAACCCCCAACTGTTCGCAGCTGAATTCGATCTCGGTGGGCACCTGGAAGAACTTGGTCAGCCGGAGCTCGGTGAGTTCGTTCTCGGCGCACCACTGAGCCGAGGTGACTTCGACAATGCGCTGCGCGTTGTCGGCCAGTGCGCCGGCGGCCTTGATGCCCGCGCTGAGTGTGACCGCGACGATGGCCAGGGCCACCATCACTTCGATCAGCGTGAAGCCTCTTGCGTGACGCGGCAAGCGGTGTGCTTGGGGGTGTGTCATGGTTTGGCAGCGCTGTCGCCGTCGACCACGACGAAAGGGCCCAAGCCGTCGGTGGCCAATGCGAGGCGTTGGTCTTCCAACCGCAGCACGATGCGCTGCGGCGCGATCAGCGGCTCCGGCCCGAGCACCACGGCGCGCGAGCCGACGATCTCGGCCGAGACCCCACTGCCCAGCCAATGGGTGGGGAAGTCGGCTGTGTTGGTGACACCCACGAACGTGAAGCCCGGGGTGGTCGATTCGGGCGAGTGCGGCTCCCAGCGCACCACCATGCCCGAGGTGCGCGATTCCGCACGTGCCGACTCCAGCAGCGCGGCCAGGCGCGCTGCTTCGTTTTCGAGTTGGGTGCCTGCGGGGTCGCGCAGCGACAGGCTCATGAGGCCGGAGGCGATGGCGATCAAGGCAACGACCACCAGGAGTTCGATCAGGGTGAAACCCCTGACCCGGCTGGCTTTCTGGCCGCTTTTTTCGCCCTTATTGCCAGGACCCGATTTCAGCGTCCTTGCCTTCGCCGCCAACCTGGCCGTCGGCACCAAAGCTGTACACATCGATCTCGCCTTTCACGCCGGGGTTGGCGTACTGGTACGGCCGGCCCCAGGGGTCGTTCTGGAGCTTGGGCACATAGGACTTCCAGTTGGGGGGAATGACGCCCGTGGTGGGCTTGGCGACGAGTGCTTGCAGGCCTTGCTCGCCGGAGGGGTAGCGGTTGTTGTCGAGCCGATACAGCTTGAGCGCTTGCATGATGTTGTTGACGTCGGTGCGCGCAGCCGTCACCTTGGCGTCGTCAGCGCGATCAAGCACGTTGGGGGCGATCAGCGCGGCCAGCACACCGATGATCACCAGCACCACCATCAGTTCGATCAGGGTGAAGCCGCGAGCGCGGCGTGATGCGTGAAGCTTGGCAAAAGAGTTCATGACTTGCACGGATGGCTGGCGGTTGAGGCGTTGAATCATAATCGTCCAATGATTGCTCGATTGTCAGCTTTCGTGATTTGGGCCTTGGTGGCCAGCGCGACCATGTTCTGGGGCATGCGCCTGCTGGTGCGTGCCGATCCCGTTCCGCCGAACGCCGTGGTGGTGAGTGATGCCGTGCAGATTCGCGGTGACCTCTCCAGCCTGCTGGGTGCCGAGCCAGTGACTGCGGTGGCTGCAGCGCCGCAGGTGAGCAGCCGTTTCAAGCTGCTGGGGGTCATGGCTGCCAAGCCCAGCCTGCAAGGCATGACGCCTGGCGTGGCCCTGATCTCGATCGACGGCAAACCGGCGCGTGCCTTCGCAGCGGGCGCGCGCATCGAAGACCAACTGGTGTTGCAGAACGTCAGCTTGCGCAGTGCGTCGATTGGCGCCGCACAGGGAGGGTCGACCTTCGTGCTGGAGATCCCAGCGCTGCCTGCACCTGCCACAGGGGTATTGCCCAAGCTGGGGGCGGAACAGCCTGCGCCGTCTCAAGCTGTGCCGGTGCCAGCAGTCGTGCCAAGGCCGGTGCCGGCGGCAGAGCCCGCCGCGTCTGGAGGGCCTCGTGTCCTGCGGCCAGGGATGGGCGGCAACCCCAACGCATCGCGTTGAGCCCGCGAGCCGGCAAGGCTATGGCCGGGCCGGGTCTGACGGGGTGATATCGGCGGGTTGAGAAGGCCCGGCGTCTTCGCCTTCGGCCACCTCGGTGAGCAAGGCGGCCGAACTCATCACCAACGGGAAGGCCAAGGTGGCGCCGGTGCCGTCGGTGCTTTCCATGCCGAGCTCGAGCAAGGCGAGGGTCTTGAACAATCCGAGCGTTGTCGACAGACCTGGGTGGCCGTGGCTGCGGCAGAAGACGCAGTAGTCGGTGACGGTGGGCGCGATGCGGGCGGCCACCATCAGCGCGGCACAGGCGGGCAAGCCGTCGACCATGATGAGCCTGCGCTTGCTTGAAGCCACCAGCATCAGGCCAACCATCATGGCGATCTCAAAACCACCGTAAGCTGCCAGCACTTCGACCGGATCGCTCAAATCGCGGTGCCGCGATTGCGCGGCCTGCAACACCATCATCAGGCGGGTGCCGTCTTCCGGGGTCATCACGGGCGACAACGCCAGGTTTTGCACAGGCTCGCCGGACAGGGCCGACAGCACCAGGGCGGCGCTCTCCTGTGAGCCCACGCCGACGCCGGCGCAGGCAACAAGATTGCCGGCCATCGAGTCAGCGATCTCCATGCCGGCACGAATGGCGGCATGCGCCTGGTCGAGCGTCATGGCCATGTTGACGCGTGAGTTGCGCGTGCCGTGCGCGATCTTGCGAGCCATCAAACGCGGGTGCGGCGCGACGGTCTCTGCGATGCCGCAGTCGACCACGTTGAGGTCCATGCCCAGGATGCGCGCAAAAACGGCCACGGGCAACTGCGAAGTGAGCAGGCTTTGCACCAGACGTGCGGTGGAGGGTTGGCCGGCTGCGGCCACACCATCGACCGCCAAGCCGTGGTCTGCGGCGAAGAGAACGATCTGCGGCGAACGGAACCGCGGCTTCAGCGAATTTTGAACCAGGCCCAGGCGCACCGCCAGGGGTTCGAGTTCGCCCAGCTTGCCGGTGGTTTCACTGCGTCGCTTGAGCTTGTCACGCAACGCCCGCTCAAGCAGCGGGTTGGAGGTGGGGGCAATGAGCGATCGGCTGACAGGCATGGGCGGCGTCGGGTCAGGTCGGGGTGGTGGCACGGCTGATGCCGCGATTGTGCGGTGTCGGCGTCATGACAGAAAGCTCAGCGAAGAAAGAGCTGGTAAGCGGGATTGTCGGTTTCGTCGACCCACGGGTAGGTCAGGCCTTGCAGGAAGCCCTTGAACGCCTTCTTGTCGCCGCGCGGCACCTGAATACCCACCAGGATGCGGCCGTAGTCAGCGCCTTGGTTGCGGTAGTGGAACAGGCTGATGTTCCAGCCCGGGTGCATGCTGGAGAGGAACTGCATCAGTGCGCCCGGCCGCTCGGGGAAGACGAAGCGGTACAGCCGCTCGTCATGGGCGAGCTCGCTGCGCCCACCCACCATGTGACGCACGTGCTGCTTGGCCAGCTCGTCGTGTGTCAGGTCCACGGTGGCGAAGCCGTGCTTGGTAAAACTGCGCGTGAGCTTCTCGGACTCGCTGCCGTTGCTGGTGGCCAGGCCGACGAACACATGGGCCTTGCTTTCGTCTGAGATGCGGTAGTTGAACTCGGTGACGCTGCGCGGGCCGATCAACTCACAAAAGCGCTTGAAGCTGCCGCGCTCTTCAGGGATCGTGACGGCGAAAACAGCCTCACGCTCCTCGCCCACCTCGGCGCGCTCGGCGACGAAGCGCAGGCGGTCGAAATTCATGTTGGCGCCGCAGGTGATGGCCACCAGCGTCTTGCCCTTGAGCTTGTGTTTCTCGGCGTACTGCTTGATGGCCGCCACGCCCATGGCACCTGAGGGTTCGAGGATGCTGCGAGTGTCCTGGAACACGTCTTTGATGGCGGCACACACGGCGTCGGTGTCGACAACCACGAAGTCATCGACCAGCGCCCGCGTCAGGCGAAAGGTCTCTTCGCCCACCAGCTTGACCGCGGTACCGTCCGCAAACAGCCCCACGTTGTTCAGTTGCACGCGCTTGCCTGCCTTGACCGAGCGCAGCATGGCGTCGGAGTCGGTGGTCTGTACGCCGATGACCTTGATCTCGGGTCGAACCGATTTGATGTACGCCGCCACGCCAGAAATCAAGCCACCGCCCCCGATGGCCACGAACACCGCGTCGATGGGCCCCTGGTGTTGTCGCAGGATTTCTACGGCGATGGTGCCCTGGCCTGCGATCACGTCGGGGTCGTCGAAGGGGTGTACGAAGGTCAGGCCGCGTTGCTGCTCCAGCTCAAGCGCGTGGACATGCGCGTCGGAATAGCTTTCGCCGTGCAGCACTACCTCGCCGCCCAGTGCGCGCACCGCGTCCACCTTGAGTTTGGGGGTGGTGACGGGCATCACGATCAGCGCCTTGCAGCCGAGGCGGTGCGCACCGAGCGCTACGCCCTGGGCATGGTTGCCGGCTGATGCGCAGATCACGCCACGCTTCAGTTGCGCAGCGCTCAACCCCGACATCTTGTTGTAAGCGCCACGCAGCTTGAAGCTGAACACTGGCTGGGTGTCTTCGCGTTTGAGCCAGACCTGGTTGCCCACGCGCTTGGACAAGTTCTTGGCAAGCTCCAGCGGCGATTCGATGGCCACGTCATACACGCGGGCGGTAAGAATCTTCTGGAGATAGCCGGCGAGCCCGAGATCATCGTCACGCGCCTTGGCGCGGCGTGGCTTGGCTGGGCGAGCGGGGCCGCGCATGGTCAAGCCTCCCGCCGGGCCGCCCCAAGGCAGGCTTGCGCCCCCTTGGGGGGCAGCGAACGGACGTGAGCGTGGGGGCGCATGGGCTCTCCTGCGGGGTGGTTGTGCTGGGGCGCCGGATCATACGGCGGGCCGTTCGACCCAGAAAAAAACCCAAGGCATTGCTGCCTTGGGTTGAATCCACCAATGGAGGAGGTGGAGGAGACAAACGGTTGACGTGGGGCTGAAAAATCGCGCTGCACGCCAGTGGGGCAAGTGTATCCGCACTCATGTTGCGCCGCAATAATATTTGCGCATATGCATGCGCGCAGGGCGGCATGCGTGAGGGGCCGCACAATCACCGTTTTGGTGACAACTTCAGCAGTCGAGACACACGATGGAATGCACGATCAATTGGGTGGCGGCCAGCGGCATGGCCTTCATGGCTGAAACCGGCAGTGGTCATGTGCTGATGATGGATGGCGCGCCAGATGGCGGAGGGCGCAATCTCGCGCCGCGCCCCATGGAAACGGTGCTCGCCGGCGCAGGCGGATGCACCGCCTACGACGTGGTGCTGATCCTCAAGCGTGGCCGGCACCAGGTGCTGGGCTGCCAAGTGAAGCTCACATCAGAGCGTGCGGCCACCGAACCCAAGGTCTTTACCAGCATTCACATGCATTTCGTGGTCACCGGCAAGGCCTTGCCCGAGGTGGCCGTGCAGCGGGCGATCCAGATGTCGCACGAAAAATATTGTTCGGCAAGCATCATGCTGGCCAAGACGGCCGAGATCAGCACCAGCTACGAGCTTATCGAGGCATGAGGCTCAGTGTGCTCAGAGATGGTGCGCGGTTGTCGTCATGACCTTGGCGGCGGCGCGCATCGCCCAGCGCACCGGCGCGGGTAGCTTGGCGGCGCCAGCTTGCTGGGCTTGGGCCCCGTGATGCGCTTCATCTTCCTTCATCTGCTGCACGATGGCGCGTGAGGTCAGGTCGTTGACCGGCAAACGGTCGAGGTGAGAAGCAAGGTGCTGTTCCACCTGGGCTTCGGTCTCGACCACGAAGCCGAGACTGACGCGGTCGCCCAGGCGCCCCGCCAGCCAACCAATGCCGAACGAACCCGCGTACCAAAGCGGATTCAAAAGGCTGGGCCGTGCATTCAACTCGCGCAAGCGCTGGTGCGTCCAGGCCAGGTGATCCGTCTCTTCACGCGCTGCCTGCTGAAAGCTGGCGCGCAGAACCGGGTCGCGCGTGGCGAGGAGTTGCGCGTTGTAAAGCGCCTGCGCACAAACTTCGCCAACATGGTTGACGCGCATCAATGAGGCAGACAGCCGGGCTTGATCGGCATCGAGAGTGGGTTGCTCCAAGCCCGGCTGAGGTGCAGCGCGGGCCGCGCGGTTTGCGCCGGCGAGCGTGCGCAATGCACCGTCTGCTGCGTTCAGCCAGTCGTCGATCACGGAGTGGGGTTTCATGGCGTTCGAAGAGTTCATTGCCCCCGAGATTACCCTAGTGGGTGAAGCATTTTTCTCACTGTTTATTGACCTGGATTCATGGGTAATTTCAGAGCTTCAGCACAACCTTTTTTCTCGTTGTGCGGTGACAACATTCAGCTCTCATTTCGAAGGTGAACCTTTGCAAGCCCAACGGCCCTCTGGTGCAATACGGCAACTTCCGCTGAGGAGTTCGGCCCGGTGTCCCCGAAGAGGGGGGATTTGATCGGGACCTCTTTTTCAACCTAGGAGATAGTCGCAATGAAAAAATCTCTTCTCGCTCTCGCAGTTCTGGGCGCTTTCGCTGGTGCTGCATCAGCTCAATCGTCGGTGACCATCTACGGTCAAATCGACCAAGGCATCACCAAGGGCAATGGCGGTACCGCTCCTAACACGGGCGCAAACGGCACCTCGGAAGCTTGGCAACTCAAGCAAGCCCACGGCTCGCGCCTGGGTTTCCGTGGCAATGAAGATCTGGGCGGCGGCCTGTCGGCTCAGTTCCTGTTCGAACATCGCTTTCAGCCGGACACCGGCGCCGGCAGCTCGAGCGCCACCGCGGCGTCCGTGTTCTGGGACGGCGGTTCGTACGTGCAGCTGACCAGCGCTGCTGCTGGTAGCGTGTACTTCGGCCGTTGGTACACCCCGGCTTTCTGGATCAACCTGAAAACCGATCCGTTCGGTTATGACGGTGTCGCTCAAGTGGGCAGCAAGGGCTTTGCTGGCTTTTTGACACCTGGCCCGAATGGTCCTGGTGTGCGCAGCTCCAACACGGTGGGCTACAAGACTCCGAACTTGGGTGGTTTCACTGCAAATGCTGCCGTCGGTCTCGGCGAAGCTGTGCATGGCCGTGATGCGGGCGTTAATGCTGAATACACTGCCGGTCCTATCTATGCTGGCGTGGGCTACGAGAAGGTCTCTGGTGGTCCTGCTGGTGCCGCTGGCAACACTGTTGACGGCAATTCGCTGTTTAACGTCGGCTTCGCCTACAACTTTGGCGTGATCCGCCCCATGGTGTACTTCGCTCGCAGCAAGACTGGCGTTGGCAGTGTCAACACCAACAAGCTGGCGCAAGTTGCCCTGACCGCACCGATTGGCCCGGGCGTGTTGAAGGCCATGGTCCTGCGCTACACCCCGCAAGACGACAAGACGGAAACGAAGTTCGGTATCGGCTACGACTACTTCCTGAGCAAGCGGACTCGTGTGTACGCCGACTACGGCTCAGCTAAGAAGGACGGTGTCGTTACCGTTCCTGGTACCAGTTATACAAACAACAACGCCTTCAATCTGGGCGTGCGTCACGACTTCTGATTCAACACTCGCGCCTTGTGCGCGAACTTGAATTCCAGGCCGCCTTCGGGCGGCCTTTTTCATGGGGCGGGCCCGGCAAACACCTCAGATCGTTGTACAACTGCGCTCCAGATGATTGCCTTCATTCTTCGTCGCCTGCTTCAAGCCATCGCCGTCATGCTGGCTGTGGCTTTCATCGCCTTCATGCTGTTTCAGTACGTGGGCGACCCGGTGACCAACCTGCTGGGGCAGGATGCGACGCCCGCGCAACGCGAGCAATTGCGAGCCGACCTCGGGCTGGACAAGCCATTCCCGCTTCAGTTCGTGCGCTTTGTAGGCAATGCGCTGCAAGGTGAGTTTGGGCTGAGCCTGCGCCAGGGCCGCAAGGTGTCTTCGCTGCTGGCTGAGCGCTTTCCTGCCACGCTTGAGTTGTCTCTGGTGGCTGCCTTGCTGGCGCTGTTGCTCGGCATTCCGATGGGCGTGTATGCCGCCTTGCGCCGCGGTGGCTTCTTGGCGCAAACGCTGATGACGCTCTCGCTGCTGGGGGTGTCGCTGCCGACCTTCCTGATCGGGATCCTGCTGATCCTGGTGTTTGCGGTGCTGCTGCAATGGTTGCCAAGCTTCGGCCGTGGCGAACTGACCGATCTGGGGGGTTGGGTGACGGGGTTGCTCAGCGTGGATGGTTGGAAGCATTTGATCCTCCCGGCCACCACACTGGCCGTGTACCAACTCACGTTGACCATGCGCCTGGTGCGCGCCGAGATGCTCGAGGCTTTGCGGACTGATTTCATCCGCTTCGCGCGAGCCAGAGGGTTGCCCAACCGGGTGGTGTATTTCGGCCACGCACTCAAGAACACACTGGTACCCGTCATCACGATCACGGGGCTGCAACTGGGCTCGCTGATTGCTTTCTCGATCATTACCGAGCAGGTTTTTCAGTGGCCCGGCATGGGCCTGTTATTCATTCAGGCCGTGACCTTCGCAGACATTCCGGTGATGGCCGCCTATCTGTGTGTGGTTGCGCTGGTGTTCGTATCGATCAACCTGGTGGTTGATTTGCTGTACTTTGCTGTCGATCCACGCCTGAGCGCCGATTCGTCGGGCAAGGCTCATTGACACCTCATGACCCAAGGAGAAGGCAATGAAACTGAAACCTTTTTTTTTGACGCTTGCTTTTGGACTGGCCTTTGGAATGGCCCACGCGGTCACGCTGCGGGTGGCCAACCAGGGTGACGCGCAGTCGATGGACCCGCATTCGCTGAACGAATCGTTGCAGCTCACCTTCACAAACAACGTTTACGAGCCATTGATCGCACGCGACAAACAACTGGCCCTGACGCCTGGCCTCGCGGTCCGCTGGGCGCAGACTCAGCCCACCGTGTGGCGCTTCGAGTTGCGCAAGGGAGTGAGCTTCCACGATGGCACGCCCTTCAGTGCCGACGACGTTGTTTTCTCGTTCAACCGCGCCGCAGGCCCGGGTTCCGACATGCAGAGCTACACCTCATCGTTCAAAGAGGTGCGCAAGATCGATGCGAACACTGTCGAGATCGAAACCACCACGCCGTTCCCCATCCTTCCCGACGTGCTCGCCAGCGTCTACATGATGAGCAAGAAATGGTGCGAGGACAACAAGGCCACGAACCCTGTGGACCGACGCAAGGGCATCGAGAACGCAGCCAGCTTCAAGGCCAACGGCACGGGCCCGTTTCGCTTGAAGGAGCGCCAACCCTCGGCGCGCACCGTGCTCGTTCGCAATGGCACCTACTGGGGCAAGATCGAAGGCAATGTCGACGAAGTGATCTTCACGCCGATTGGCAATGCCGCCACCCGGGTCGCAGCCCTGCTCTCGGGCGAGATCGACCTGATGGAGCCCGTGCCCTTGCAGGACGTGGAGCGCATCAAGGCGTCGCCGAGCCTGAAGGTGATGCAAGGGCCTGAGCTGCGCACCATCTTTCTGGGCATGGACCAGAAGCGCGACGAGTTGCTGTTCTCCAACGTCAAAGGCAAGAACCCGTTCAAGGACAAGCGGGTGCGCCAAGCCTTCTACCAGGCGATCGACATCGAGACCATCAAGACCCGCGTGATGCGCGGCGCTTCGCTGCCCACGGCGTTGATGGTGGGGCCGGGCATTCGCGGCTTCTCGGCCGAGCAGAACAAGCGCTTGCCGTATGACGTCGAGGGCGCGAAGAAGCTGATGGCTGATGCCGGCTATGCGGCTGGGTTTGAAGTGGGCCTGAATTGCCCCAATGACCGCTACGTCAACGACGCCGACATCTGCCAGGCGGTGGCCGCCAATCTGGCACGCATCGGTGTGAAGGTGAATCTTCAGACTGAAACCAAGGTCACCTATTTCCCCAAGATCCTTCGACGCGACACGAGCTTCTACCTGTTGGGCTGGACGCCCAGCACCTATGACGCTCACAACGCCTTGACTTCCTTGACCGCCAGCCCCACCGACAAAGGCCAGGGCCAGTTCAATCTGGGTGCCTACAGCAATCCGAAGGTGGATGAACTCACGCTCAAGATCCAGAGCGAGACCGACCAGGGCAAGCGCAACGCCATGATCAAGGAGGCCTTCACCTTGCACGCTGATGATGTGGGCCACCTGCCGCTGCACCAGCAGGCGCTGGCCTGGGCGATGAAGAAAAACATCGAACTCACGCAGCTGGCCGACAACTACATGCCCTATCGCTGGGTCACCGTGAAGTGACTGCAGCGCTGACGCGAATGTTTGGGGGAGATGTCTGGTACAGCTTCCGGCGTTCGCCGCTGGCGATGGTGTCGGCGGTTGCTCTCCTGGTCTGCGTGTTCTGCGCGACGTTCGCCAATCTGGTTGCACCGCACAACCCTACCGACTTGGCCACCCTGGAGTTGAAAGACTCATTGTTGCCACCCGTCTGGATGCCCGAGGGCCGGGCCGACTACCTGCTTGGCACCGACGGGCAAGGGCGCGACATCCTGTCTGCGCTGATGTATGGCACTCGCACCTCGCTGATGGTGGGCGTTGCCTCGGTGCTGGTGTCGATGCTGATTGGCGTGACGCTGGGCCTGGTGGCGGGTTTTGTCGGAGGCCGGATCGACGCCTTCATCATGCGGGTATGCGACGTGATGCTCTCTTTCCCGGCCATCCTGGTGGCTCTGCTGGTGGACGGTGTGGGGCGCGCGTTGTTCCCCGCCGCACACGACACGCTGGCGTTTGCCGTGTTGATCGTGGCGATCTCGCTGACGGGCTGGGTGCAGTACGCGCGCACCGTGCGGGGTTCTACCCTGGTCGAGCGCAACAAGGAATATGTGCAGGCGGCGCGTGTGATCGGTGGGGCACCGCTGCGCATCATGCGGCGCCACGTGCTGCCCAACGCATTGGGGCCGG
>JACMKW010000059.1 GCA_014379885.1 Rhizobacter sp. | reverse complement strand
GGCACAGCATCAGTGCTTCGGGGCCTACCTCGCCGCGTATCGCGGCCCAGCCCAGCACCGGCGGCATGGCGCCCGAAGCGCCACCGATCACGATGTTTTGTGGCGTCATGGGCTTGAGCACCACGGTGTAGATGACGGCGTAACCCACGAAGGTCGCGAAGGTGAGCCACATCGTCAGCGGGTTGACCAGCCAGTACAGCAGCGCACTGCCTGCGGCGCACAGCACGGCCGAGAACAGCAGCGTCTGTGTGTTGGTCAGTTCGCCCCGGGCGGTGGGCCGCCAGGCGGTGCGCGCCATCTTCGCGTCGATGTGCTGCTCGACCACACAATTGAACGCAGCCGCAGCCGCAGCCACCAGCCAGATGCCAGCAGTGGCCGGCAGCACCAAGCGCCAGTCGGGCACGCCGGGCACGGCGAGCAGCATGCCGATGACGGCGCAGAACACAATGAGCTGCACCACGCGCGGTTTGGTCAGCGCATAGAACTGGCGCACTGGCGACAAGCGGGCGGCCGTGGGGGCGGGGGTGCTGAGTGTTTCTGACATGAGGTGAAGCGAATCTGCGATTTTACGAGCCGGCGCGTGCCAACCGGGCCCGCGCCAGCATCACCGACAGCAAGGTGATCAAGGCCGCAGCACCCGCCGTGTGCGCCAACGCTGCAATGAGCGGCCAGCCCAGCACCACGTTGCTCAGGCCACTGGCGAATTGCCAGAGCGCGACACCGGCCAAAGCGATGGCCCAGCGCTGCAATGCCGGCTCGCGGCTCGCATGCATGCGCCAGGCCAGCCCGGCCATCGCGCTCAAGACAATGAAAGCGCCGATGCGGTGGGCGAAATGGATCGCCGTCAGCGCCGCGAAGGGCAGGTAGCCACCTCCCTTGCCAGCGCCGAGCTCGCGCAGCACGGTGAAGCCATGCTCGAAATCCATGGCGGGCCACCACTGGCCCTGGCAGGTCGGGAAATCGCTGCAGGCCAGCACCGCATAGTTGGTACTGACCCAACCGCCGAGCGTGATCTGGAGAACGCTCAACCAGAACACCGCCCACACGGCGCCATGCAATCCGCGCGACAACCGCAGCGGTGTTCGCACATAGGCCTGGCTTTGCACTGCGAGCAGCACGAGCAAGGCGAGCCCACCCAACAGATGCGCGGTCACGATGGCCGGGTACAGCTTCATCGTGACCGTGAGCGCGCCGAACGCGCCTTGCAGGCACACCCACACCAGGGTTGCGGTGGCCCACCACGGTGAGAGCACCGCATGACCACGTCGCAGGGCACGCCAGCTCGCAATGGCGAGCGCAATGATCAGCACGCCCACGACGGTTGCCAGATAGCGGTGCACCATCTCCACCCAGGCCTTGCCATGTGTCACCGGGCCGGTGGGCATCGCTGTTTGAGCGGCCTGGATGTCGGAATGAGCGCCCAGTGGGCTGACGTTGCCGTAGCAGCCGGGCCAATCGGGGCAGCCCAGACCCGAGTCGGTGAGGCGGGTGAAAGCGCCGAACACGATCAGATCGAAGGTGAGAAACAGCGTGAAGAAGGTCAGCGCACGCAGCCTCACGCCCGGCGCGGCGTGGCGATGGCGAAACCAGATCCACGCCAACGGCACGGCACCCAGCACCAGGCTCAGCAGGGCCAGCACCGCCAGCGGGCTGAAGTCGTACGCAGCCATCGCGTCAGCGACCCGGTTGGTCCCAAGAGGCCGAAGCGCGCAGCAGCTTCTCGATGTCGCGCTTGAGCTTGGCGGCATCGGCCTGCGGCGGCACACGCATCATCCAGTTGCCCATCGGGTCGACGATGTACATGTGTTCTTCCAGCAAGCGCCCGGCCGCGGGCTGCAACCAGGCGGCCAAGGCTTCGCGTGGCACCCGCGCCACCGTCACCGGCACGCCGGTCGTCACGGCATTCACGGTTTGCGCTCGAACCGGCGCGTTGTCGGTGATCAGCCAGACCTTGTCGAGCCGTTCTTTCTCGCGCCCCAGCGTCTCACGCAACTGACGCTGCAACCAGAGGTTCTTTTCGCAAGCCTCGTTGCACGCACCACCCGAGACCACCATCAGCAACCAGTGACCTTTCAACGCCGCGAGCTGGATGGCCTGGCCTTGCAGATTGCTGAAGCGCAAATCGGCAGGCACAGGCCGCAGCGGCACCAACTCGCTGTAGTTGGTGCGGCCCTCGGGCCGAATGACGAAATAGGTGAGGTAGGACGCGACCACCGGCGCCGCACAGATCAGCAGCACCAGCAACATCTTCAGTCGGCCATGCTTCGTGCGGCGCTCATCGAGCGCTGCGCCCGGCATCGAGTGCACGCTGAAGCTCAGGCCCGCAGCGCTGTCAGGCGCTGCGTTGGCGTCGGGGGCGGAGGAGTTGGAACCAGACATACAAACCTGCCAGGAGGGCGCACAAGGCGAACCATTGAAATGCGTAGCCGTAGTGCTTGTGGACATCGGCTGCGGGTCGTGGCCACTGGCGCAAGAGCCCGTCAGCCACGGTGGGAGTTGCGTCAACCTGCAGCACCGTCCAGGGCCGCAAGCTCACACCGAGCTCGCGGGAGAAATCGGCGAGGGCCAGATTTTGCCGGATCACCCCGGAGGCCGCAGTGCCAGCAAAGTCGAACAACCTGCCGGGCGCAAGGGCGATCTGGCCCAACACCTCCACACGCCCGCTGGGCGTGGGCACGCTGGGCACATGGGTACGGTCTTGCATGTTGCGCGGCGACCAGCCGCGTTGCACCAGCACGGCGTCGTTGGGGCCCAGCAGCAGTGGCGTGAGCGCAAAGAACCCGGGGTGACCGTTCATCTGCCGGTTCTCC
The DNA here is from genome assembly GCA_014379885.1 of Rhizobacter sp. Next base: position 1,797 of record JACMKW010000059.1, on the reverse strand, counting down.
AGGAATACCGTGGCACCCTGCTTCCATTCCCCCTGCAAGCGCACCGGCCGGTAGTGTTGCCCCTCGGCTGCGGCCGCATCGGCCGGCAACGCGGTCATGCCCAACTCGGGCAGGCTGCTGCGTGCATCGAGCGCAGACTGCAAGGCTTCTTTCTGCGCGGCGCGGCTGAGCTGCCACACACCGAGCCGCGCGGTGACCGCCATGCTGAGCAGCGTGGCCACGAGCACAACCGCCGCACGACGGCGAGGGTCAGACAGCCAGGTCGCCATGCAGTACCGCCCGGGTGGAATAATCGTGTCCCATGAAGTACCTCATCGGCGTGGCCCTGGTCTTGATTCTTGCGGCGCTGGCCTCGGCCGGCGTATTCATGATGCGCGATGGCCGCGACGGCAAACCGAAAACCAGCAACATGATGCGTGCGCTGGCCGTGCGTGTGGGCTTGTCGGTGCTGCTGTTCCTGTGCATCTTGTTCAGTTACTGGATGGGTTGGATCAAGCCCACGGGGATTCCGCTGGGCCAGTGAAGTTCATTGCAATGCAAGTAAAAAGAGCGCCCACCGGGGCGCTCTTTTCTTTGCGGCCGTGTTCGCTCAGAGCCAATACACGACGATGTACAGGCCGAGCCACACCACGTCCACAAAGTGCCAATACCAGGCCGCGCCTTCGAAGCCGAAATGGCGTTGCGGCGTGAAGTGACCCTTCATCAAACGCAGTGTGATGAACAGCAACATCAGCATGCCCACGAACACGTGGAAGCCGTGGAAGCCGGTCAGCATGTAGAAGGTGGAGCCGTAGATGCCGGAGTTGAGCTTGAGGTTGAGCTCGCTGTAGGCGTGCATGTACTCGTAGGCCTGGAAGCCAAGGAAGGTGATGCCCAGCAGCACCGTGATCCACATCCAGGCAATGGTCTTGGCACGGTGGCCAGCGATCAGCGCATGGTGGGCGATCGTGAGCGTGACCCCCGAGGTCAACAGCAAGGCGGTGTTGATGGTGGGGATCGGCCACGGGCCCATGGTCGTGAAGGGTTCCACGATGCCAGCGGGTGACGCGGTGGAGCCCGCCACCGAACTGGGCCAGAAGGCCTTGAAGTCAGGCCACAGCACGGCGTTTTCCAGGCTGCCCAGGTTGGGTACCGCGTGCACGCGTGTCCAGTACAGGGCGCCGAAGAATGCGCCGAAGAACATCACTTCGGAGAAGATGAACCAGCTCATGCTCCAGCGGAAGGAGACGTCGACGCGGTCGCTGTACAGGCCGCCTTCGCTTTCCTTGATGGCTTCACCGAACCATTGCTTGAGCACGAAGGCCCACCACAGCAGGCCGAACAGCACCAGATAGGCCGCCCAACCGTGGCCGTTGATCCACTGGCCGCCGCCGAAGATCACCATGAACAGGCCGATGGCGGCCATGACAGGGTGCCGCGAAGGTGCGGGAACAAAGTAATAAGGGGTTTGCCCCGGATGCGTCGCTGCCGACATGTTGATCTCCTACGAATCGAATCTCTTGAAAATTTGAACGCGCTGCCTCAAGCGGCCACGCCACTGACCAGCACCCATCGCACCAGCAGCACCAGGCTTGCAATAAAAATACCCACGCCGATGAGGGCAGCGATGACCACATGCACCGGGTTCAGTTGCGCCACATCTTTCTCATGCTCGGCCGACTTGCGCACGCCGAAGAACGACCAACCCACCGCACGCAGCGTCTGGCCGAACGAACCCTTGCGCTGCACCGCATTCTTCAGGCCTTCGTTCTTCATGAGCGCCCCCAAACCTGCCGCTTCGCGTCAGGCCCCCCGAGG
>JACMKW010000534.1 GCA_014379885.1 Rhizobacter sp. | reverse complement strand
CTTCGTATTCAATCGAGAGGGCGGCACCCGCACCGATCTCAACACCCTGATCGCGCGCATGCGTGATCGCTGCGCGCAGCGATCACGCCTCGAAGCAGGCCGCTTGAAGAATACGTGTGTGAATTTCTGAAATTGACTACTAAGGCTGCGGCGCATACTCACCCATGGCCATTCCTCACGCAGGCTCAGGCGAGCCCATCGACGTTCAGCCTCTGGGTGCCGGTCTGCCACGGCACAAGACGACTGCGCTGTTCAAGTCCAGGGAACTGGAAGTCATTCGCCTGGTGCTGCTGGCAGGCAAGTCATTGCCTGAGCACAAGGTGCCGGGAGAAATCACGATTCAATGCGTCGAAGGACGGATCGACGTCACGTCTGAAGGCACGAGCCATGTGCTTGCGGCGGGCCAGTTGCTCTTTCTGGCAGGCAACGTGCCACACGGCGTCGTCGCGCTGCAGGACTCGTCCGCGTTGGTCACCATCGTTTTGCACACGCAGTGATCGCGTTGCCGCGCCAGCCAGCTTGAGTTTTGCACTGAAACTGCTGCTGCGCTTGTTGCTGGCGCTCACCGGCCTGGTGCTGGCTTACTTCGTGGTGGCCTATGGCCTGGTGTTCTTTTCCGCCCAGGCTGGTCAAACCAATGTGCCGGCGGTGGTGACCGCGTATGTCTACTCCAACGGCGTTCACACCGACCTTGTGTTCCCCGTTCACACGCAAGGTGTTGACTGGTCGCTGGCCTTCCCCGCACAACACTTTGCCGAGCCGCCTCGCGACGCCACCTTCGTGGCCATCGGCTGGGGTGAGCGGGAGTTCTATCTCAACACACCCCGCTGGCAAGACCTGACGGTGGGCCGCGCATGGCATGCCTTGTCGGGCAGCGGGCGTTCGCTGCTGCATGTGACGTACCTGCGCCCGGCCGACATGCAAGCCAGCGGCTTCTACGCCCTGCCCTTGTCGGCGCAGCAATACACAGCGCTCGTGCAGCACGTCAATACATCACTGGTGCGGGCCGACAACGGGCAGGGCGTGAACGTACCCGGGCAGCACTACACCGCACAAGACGCTTTTTATGAAGCCACGGGCGCCTACAACCTCTTTACCACCTGCAATGCATGGACAGGCCGCGGCCTGGCGCAAGCGGGGGTGAAGGTCAGTGCATGGACGCCGCTGGCTTCGCAGGTGGTGTGGCACCTGCCGCTCAGGTGATGTGGCACCTGCCGTGCCAATGAGCGGCTTCAGCTCTTGTAGATGCCGCAGGCAATGGCCAGGTCGCCGGCCTTCTCGACATACGACGACTTCAACCTGACCTCGTTGGTCACGGGGTGAGCCCACTTGTAGTCGACCCAGCTCTGGCCGCCCGATCTCGCCAGCTCGGCCATGTCTTTCACGAAGGGCTTGCCGTCGACGTCTTTGCTGGCGGGCCCATTGCCCAGCACGCGCGGATTGTTGCCATGCGCATAGAACACCGCATCGCTGGCGCCGATGGCCATGAGGTACAGGTCGCGGTCGACAAAACGGCCCTTGCCGAGTTTGTTGATCTCATCCACCAAGGCCACCTTGCCGTGCTCCTTGAAAAAGGCAATCGCCTGCTTGACCAGCGCGGAGGCCTCGTCGGCATTGCCGTGCTCGCGCGTGCCGAGGTTGAAGCCCGACACCGACTTGAGCAGCGTGACCGCCTGCTCGTTGAGTGTCGACGCGGTCTGTGTGGCGTCTTTCACCAGCTTGGCGTTCTGTTTGACCATGCCATCGATTTCGGTGATGGCATGGTTCACGGTCTGGATGCCGATGCTCTGCTCGTGGCTGGCGCCCGCCATCTCTTTCATGATCTCGGCCACATGCTTCACCGAAGAGACGATCTCGGTCATGGTCTTGCCCGCGGCGTCCACCAGCTTGCTGCCAGCGTCGACCTTCTCGACCGAATCGCTGATGAGCGACTTGATCTCCTTGGCTGCGGAGGCCGAGCGCTGGGCCAGGGTGCGCACCTCGGCGGCCACTACCGCGAAGCCGCGGCCCTGTTCGCCGGCGCGAGCGGCTTCCACCGCGGCGTTCAGCGCAAGGATGTTGGTCTGGAAGGCAATGCCGTCGATCACGCCGATGATCTCGGAGATCTTGCGCGAGCTGTCCTTGATGGAGCCCATGGTGTTGACCACCTTGCTCACCACTTCGCCACCCTTGACGGCATGGCCGGACGCCTGCAGCACCAGCTTGTTGGCCTGTTCGGCGTTGTCGGCGTTTTGCTTGACGGTGATGGTGATCTGTTCCATCGATGCGGCGGTGTTCTGCAGCGAGTCGGTCTGCGTGGTGGTGCGGTCAGACAGAGCTGAGTTGTCGCGGCTGATCTGCGACGAGGTGCTCGCCACGGTGGTGGTGCCGGTACGCACATCGCTCACCACCTTGAAGAGCTGGTCTTTCATGCCGCCGAGCGCCAGCATCAGCTGGCCGAATTCGTCGCGGCGTTTGACCTCGTGTTGTGTGGTCAGGTCGCCCGAGGTGATTCTCTGGGCCACGGCGAGTGCCTCGCGCAGCGGTTGGATCAGGCTGCGAAAAAGCCACCAGGCCGATGCGACGCCCACCACGAAGGCGCCCACTCCGCCCCCGATGATCCAGAGCCTGGCCGGCCCGGCAACGCTCGCTGCCGCCCAGGCCGTGTTGATGCCCAGAATGAGCAGCATGGTGCCAAAGCCCAGCAGCAGGCGAGAACGCAGTGTCAAGTTGTCGATGTTCATATCGATTCCTGATCGATTGGAAATGATGTAACGGATTACGCAGGTGGCGACCGCTCTTTGTGGCAATCGGCTCACCAAGGTATCGGCGGGCGATGAGTGAACTTGAGTGAGGTCAGGCGAAGCGCCCGTGCAAAAACCACCCTTCGCCGCCTCCCGCTTCGGCCGGCAAGGGTAGGCGAGCGCGGTACAGCCACACCAGCGCACCTTCGGCCGTCTGGCCGATGAAGTAGTCGCGCTCGGCCAGGGCGCCGTCCCACCAGCCGGCCTCGATGCGCTCGGGGCCGGCCAGCAGTTGCAGCACCTTGCCCTCCAGCAAGGGCCGGGAGCGGCGCTCTTGCAAGGCCTGCGGCTGCGGCAGCAGCCACACCGGGCGGGTGATGGTGTGGCCCAGTGTCGTTTTGCTGTGCCCCTCGTCACGCAAGCGCGGCATGAGCGGCTCGGCCGCCACCACGGCCGTGGCCCGCTCGGGCCGGTGGTCGGCCACCGGTACCAGGCGCTGCACCTGCTCGCGCCCGAGGCGGGCCTGCAGGCGTTCGATCAGGCGCGTGAGGCCAGCGTGTTCACTTTGTGGTGTTGGAAAGAGCTCGGCATTGGGCGGTGGGCGGCGCGAGATGTCGGCGGATTGCAGGGCGAGTTCCAGCGTGGGCGCGGGCAGTTGCAGGGCGCCAAGGCGCTCACGCAACAAGGTGAGCATGTGGGCGGCATCGCGCGAGGGCTCGGCCAAGGCGATCTCCAGCACGGTGGCAGGTGCCGTCTGATCGGGGCGCCATCGTGCTTCGTGTTTCATCACCAGGCTGAAGCTGCGCACAAACGCGTGCTGGCCCGACAGCCACGCCACCAGGCGCGCCAGCAGCACCTGCGCGCCGTAGAGCAGCTGCTCAGTGGTGTCGGCGCGCGCAAACAGCTCGAGCTGGCTGTGGAACACCGGCGGCAAGGTGATGGGCTCGCGCGGGTCGGGGCAGTCGCCAAAAGCGCGATCCATCTCATCGAGCAAGGCCACACCAAAACGGCGCGCCAGCCCCGCACGCGGCAACTGGCGCAGATCACCCAGCGTGCGCAAGCCCATGCCCAACAAAGCTTCTGCGTGTTCGTACCCTGCCCCCAGCAAGGCCACCGGGGCGGCCTCCAGTGCACGCTGCAAGGATGCACGGTCAGCACAGTGCAGGCCGTCATGCAGGCAAGACAACAGCGCCGCTCCCTGCGCCGTGGGTGCACTCACGCAGTGGAGCTGGTGCCCCAACGGCGCCAGCGTGGCCCTCAGCTTTTTGAGCAGCGGCACGAGCCCGCCGAAATAGCGCAGGCTGGCCTGTACCTCCAGCAGCACACCGCATGGCAAAGACAGGCTCACCGCCGGCGCGAACGCCAGCGCTGCATGCGCCACGCTGATCAGCGCGTCAAGGTCACGCCGCTCATCGGCTTGGCCCAGCACCAGGTGGGGCGCGAGCGACAAGGCCGTGGCCCGCTTCATGCCCGGCTGCACCCCCAGCGCCTGCGCGCTCGAATTGGCGCTGACGATGTGGTGCACATCCATCAAGGCCAACGGCTGCGCGGCCTGCTCGGGCGGCACGGTGGCCGCAAAAGACTCCAGCGATAACAGAGGCAGGTGAAGCGCAACCCAGAGCATGCCCTGCCCCCACGGCCATCACGCGAGGTTGATGAAGCTGGCCGCGCGCAGAAGAGGCTGTGCCTGCGCGTCGGCGTCTTCCCAGGCTTGTGCCCGCCTCAACGCTGCGGCCGGCAACACCGGCGGCAAGGCCAGGTGCAAGGGCGAGAGCAAGGGCGGCCCACGACGCTTGAGCACCCGCAGCGCCAGCTGGTCGGCCCCCGCGGGGTGCAAGGCCAAGCGCAGCGGTGCGGCG
>JACMKW010000533.1 GCA_014379885.1 Rhizobacter sp. | reverse complement strand
GATCGTGTGGCCATGCTGAGTGAGGCGATTGCGTCGTTCCTGCAAGACGGCTACACCTACATCGGCATGGACCACTTTGCGCTGCCCAACGACTCGCTGGCCGTGGCCAAGCGCCAAGGCCGGCTGCACCGCAACTTTCAGGGCTACAGCACGCAGCCCGACTGCGACCTGGTGGCGTTGGGTGTGTCGGCCATCGGCCACATCGGCGCCACTTACAGCCAGAACGCCAAGACGCTGCCCGAGTACTACGACGCGCTGCGCCAGGGCCAGCTGCCCATCGCGCGCGGCCTGGCGCTCACGCGCGACGACCTGATTCGCCGGGCCGTCATCATGGCGTTGATGTGCCAGGGCCGGCTCGAATTCGAGTCGATCGAACTCGCGCACCTGGTCTCGATGCGAGACTACTTCAGCACCGAACTCGCGCAAATGGAAACACTGGCCGAACAAGGCCTGGTGGAGGTTGAGCCGGGGGCCATTCAGGTCACGCGCATGGGCTGGTATTTCGTGCGTGCCGTTGCGATGGTGTTCGACCGCCACCTGCAGGCCGACCGCTTGCGCGAGCGCTTCTCTCGCATCATCTGACCCTCGCATCATCTGACCATGGAATTCGCACTGATCTTCAGTGCTGCGCTGATGGGCCTGGCCGGCGCGCCGCACTGCATGGCCATGTGCGGCAGCGCGAGTGCGGGGGTGATTCAAAGCTGCGGGCAGAGTCGCCCGAACCAGGCCACGTTGGCCTTCCACCTGGGGCGCCTGGCCAGCTATGCCGCAGGCGGCGCGGTGGCAGCCTCCAGTGTGGCGCTGCTGCGCACGTTGGGTGAATCGGCACCGCTGGTGCGCCCACTGTGGACGCTGTTGCATCTGGCAGCACTGGGCTTTGGCCTGTGGTTGTTGTGGACCGGCCGGCAGCCCGAGTGGATGAAAGGCAAGGGCAGGGCGCTGCCACCCGCGATGGCTTCGCAAGGCTGGCAACGTGTGCAAGGCCCGCTGCGAGCGGGCGCCACCGGCTCGCTGTGGGTGGCCTGGCCGTGTGGCTTGCTGCAGTCGGCCTTGATCGTGGCCACGCTGGGCAGCACGGCCTGGTCGGGCGCGCTGGTGATGGCGGCGTTTGCCATCACCTCGTCGATGGGCTTGTTGCTCGGGCCTGCCTTGTGGGTGCGTTTGATGGGCCCAGGCAGCCTGGGCCTTACCACAAGCACCTGGGCGGTGCGGCTGGCGGGTGCCGGGCTCGCCGGAGCATCGGCCTGGGCACTCGGCCACGGCTTGTGGCAACGCGTGCTGGCCTTTTGTTTCGGCCCCTGAGACTTGACCTGGCTCATGGGCCGGCCGAAGGCGGCACGCCAGACTTTGCTGGTCGCCCTTGCACAGTGAGCACCCCATGAACTACCGCACCCTTCTCGTTCACCTGGATGGTGACGCTGGTTGCGCTGCCCGCGTGGCACTGGCCTTGCAGATGGCGGCACGGCATGACGCGCACCTGGTCGGGCTGGCCGCTACTGGAGCGCTCCACCTGCCCGTGGTTGTGGAGGCCGACATGCGCGGCTGGACCGATGTCGTCGAGCGCTCCCGTTCGCATCAGTTCGATCGTGCCCAGGCCTGCGTCAACGCCTTCCAGGTGCAAGCCGATGCGTCGGGGCTGAAGTCGTTTGAAGGTGTGCTGGCGCAAGAAGAGGCCGAGGCCGCCATGGTGCGGCACGGCCGGCTGAGCGACCTCTTGATCTTGAGCCAGGCCGATGCGCACGACGAAGGCGCCACCGTGGCGACCGACTTCCCTCAGCGTGTGTTCATGCAGACCGGCCGGCCCGTGCTCATGTTGCCGCGGGTCGGCTCGGTGGCTGAGTTCGGCCGCACCGTGCTGGTGAGCTGGAGCGGCACCCGCGAATCGGCGCGTGCGCTGAACGATGCCTTGCCGCTGCTGCGCATGGCCACCAAGGTGAGCCTGCTGTGCCTGGACCGCCCCGACGAAGCCGTGGTCAGCCGCCTGGAACTGAACGACCTGCGCCACTGGCTGGAGCGCCACGGCATCAACTCCGAGTGTGTGCAGATCAGCACCCGCGAAGACGTGGGCGATGCGCTGCTGCTGCGTGCCCAGGGCCTGGGCGCCGACCTGATCGTGATGGGCGGCTTTGGCCACTCGCGCTGGGCCGAGCTGGTACTTGGCGGCGTCACCCGCACCGTGCTCGGCACGGCGGTGGTGCCGGTGTTGATCTCTCACTGAGCCTGCGTCTGGCTTGGCTTGGCTCTCAGTTGCGCAGCCTGACCCGCGCGCCGTCTTTCAGGGTCGGCGGCGGGTAGACCACCATCTGCGCACCGGCCGCGAGGCCCTCGCCGGTGGCCACTGCTGCGTCAACCCCGTTGCGCGCCAGCACCCGCACCGTGCGCAGTTGCGCGTGGCCGCCGTCCACCACGAACAGCGCCGAGCGATCGCCCTGCGGGAACAGCGCACTCACCGGCACCAGGAGCGCCTTGTCGAGCGTTTGCACCACGATGCCCACCTCGACGCGAAAGCCGTCGCCCAGCGTGGCCCACTGCTCGCGCGGCGAGCCGATGTCGATCACCGCGTAGACGCGTTGCTCTTCCACGCCGAGGGCCGACACCTTGGTGAAAGCGGCCGGCTCGACCAGGCGCACCACGCCACTCAGCGTGGCGCCGCCCCAGCCGTTCAGCCGCACCACGGCACCGGGTTTGATCTGCGCGGCGTCTTCGGTCAGCACGTCCACCACCACTTCGAGCCGCGACGGGTCGCCCAGCTCGACCAGCGGTGTGCCGGCCGCAATCACACCTTCGCTTTGCTGCATCACCTTGAGCACTTTGGCATCGAGTGGTGAGCGCACTGGCCAGGGCGCCACTGTCGTGCCCGAACCAGGCTTCACAGGTTGCAGCGTGATGCGCGATTGCAGCAGTTGGTGACGCGCCGCTTCGGCATCACCACGCGCGGTTTCAAGCTCCTTCTCGCGCAGGCGTTGGTTCAGCCGCATCGATTCGATCTGTGTGGGCGACACGAACCCCTGCGACGCGAGCGACTCGGTTCGCTTGGTGTCGGCCACCGCCTGGGCCAGCGCGGCGCTGCCTCGCCCGGTGTTGGCCTGCGCTCGCTGCAGCGAGGCTTCCATGGCGCCGATGCGTTC
>JACMKW010000532.1 GCA_014379885.1 Rhizobacter sp. | reverse complement strand
CCGCTGCCACCGTCAGCAAAGAGTCTGTCGAGAATCCATATGACCTGAAGCACCTCTGGGCGCAGGGCGACGTGGTGGCCCGTGGCACGCTGATCATTCTCATCATCATGAGCCTGGCCAGTTGGTACATCCTGGTGACCAAGCTGTTCGAGAGCTTCAAGCTGAGCTCGGAGGCCAAGTCGGCTCGCCAGAGCTTCTTCAAGTCGGCCAGCCTGCAAGACGGCATGAAGACGCTGAAGGCCGGCAGCGCCTTTCAGTTCATCGCCGAAAGCGGCGTGGAAGCGGGCAAGGATCACGCGGGTGAACTCACCGCCAACATTGACCGCAACACCTGGATCGGCATGAGCGTCCAGCGCGCCATCGAGAACGTGCAAAGCCGCCTGCAAGACGGCCTGGCCGTGCTGGCCACCGTGGGTTCTACCGCACCGTTCGTCGGCTTGTTTGGCACGGTGTGGGGCATTCTGAACGCGCTCACCGCCATCGGCATTGCTGGCCAGGCGTCTATCGACAAGGTGGCCGGCCCGGTGGGCGAGTCGCTGCTGATGACGGCCATTGGCCTGGCGGTGGCGGTGCCTGCGGTGCTGGGCTACAACTGGCTGGTGCGCCGCAACAAGGTCACCATGGAGAGCGTGCGCAGCTTCGGCGCCGACCTGCATGGCGTGCTGCTGGGCAGCCGCGCGTCGGCCCGCTGATTTTTCGCCGCATCAGGAGCCCCTCATGGCCATGAATGTCGGATCGTCAGACGGCGACGAAGACGAAGTGGTAGCCAGCATCAACACCACCCCGCTGGTGGATGTGATGCTGGTGCTGCTCATCATCTTTCTCATCACCGTGCCCGTCGTGACGCAGAACGCTGCGGTCTCGCTGCCCAAGGAGCCCAACATCGTTCGCCAGACCAAGCCCGAGAACATCGAGATCTCGGTCAACAAGGATGGTGATGTGTTCTGGAACGCGCAGGCCGTGGCAGACAACAACGCACTGGTCGACCGGCTGAAGAAGATCGCGGTGATGGTGCCGCAGCCCGAGATCCACATCCGTGGCGACGAAAAGTCGCGCTACGAATCGGTGGGCCGTGTGGTCTTCGCCTGCCAGCGTGCTGGCATTCAGAAGATCAGCTTCGTCACTGAACCGCCGCCGCGCGGTTGACCTGGGAGAAACAAACCATGGGAATGAACCTGGGCTCAAGCAGTGGTGGCGACCCGGAAGTGATGGTCGAGATGAACACCACACCACTCATCGACGTGATGCTGGTGTTGTTGATCATGCTCATCATCACCATTCCGATTCAGCTGCATTCGGTCAACCTCAACATGCCGGCCGGCAACCCGCCGCCGCCTACCGCACCGCCCGTGGTGGTGACGATCGACATCGACTTCGACGGCACCGTGTTCTGGAACGGCGAGGTCGTGCCCGACCGCGCAGCCCTCGAAGCACGGTTGAGCAACACCGCCGCCATGCCCGACCAGCCTGAGGTGCACCTGCGCCCCAACAAGCTCGTCGAGTACAAGGCCGTGGCCATGGTGATGGCCAGCGCGCAGCGGCTGGGTGTGACCAAGCTTGGCATGGTCGGCAATGAGCAGTTCATCAAATGACAGCAGTTCATCAAGTGACGCCATGCACATGAAGCGCCGAGCCATTCACCTGATCGCGTCTGTGGCGCTGGTGGCCGGCATGGCCGCTGCGCACGCGCAAGAAGGCCTGCGCCCCGATGTGGGCAAGCCTTTGCAGGCCGCCCAGGAGCTCATCAAGGCGCAGAAGTTCAAGGAGGCCCTGGCGAAGGTGCGTGATGCCGATGCCGTGCCCAACAAGAACGCCAACGAGAGTTACCTGGTCGAGCGCATGCGCATTGCCGCGGCTTCGGGCGCAGGAGACGCTGAGACGGCTGCCAAGTCGTTCGAGGCGCTCAAGGCCAGCGGCAGGTTGCCTGCAGCCGAGCAGTTGCGCATGCTCGAGTCGCTGGCCGGTGGGTTCTATCGCGCCAAGGACTACGCGAAGACCGTCACCTGGGGCAAGCGCTACCTGGCTGAGGGTGGTACCAACGGACAAATTCGCACACTGGTCATTCAGTCGCAATACCTGAGCGGCGACTACGCCGGTGCCACCAAGGAGCTGGTGATTGAAGTGCATAACGATGAAAAAGCCGGCCGTGTGCCAGCCGAAGATCGCCTCAAGCTCTTGCTCAACTCGGCACAGCGCATCAACGACAACGGCAGCTACGTGATGGCGATGGAGCGCCTGGTCACCCACTATCCAAAGAAAGAATATTGGAGTGACCTGTTGGGCCGTGTGCAGCGCAAGCCCAACTTCAGCGACCGGCTCGCACTCGACACCTACCGCCTGATGCTGGCCTCAGGCAGCATGCGCAACGCCAACGACTACATGGAAATGGCGCAACTCGCCGTGCAGGCCGGTTTTCCGGCTGAAGGCAAACAGGTGGTCGACAAGGGCTTTGCAGCAGGCGTGCTGGGCACGGGCACACCGGCCGAGGCTGACCGTCACCGCCGGCTCAAGGATCTGGTGGCTAAGCGCACCGAGGAAGACAAGCAGGGCATGGTGGCGCGACAAAAGGAAGCCGTTGCGATGAAGACTGGCGGTGACTTGGTCGACGTGGGTTTTGGCCAGGTGTTTCTCGGCGAACCCAAGAAGGGCATTGCGCTGATGGAGCAAGGCATTGCCAAGGGTGGGCTGAAGCGCGCCGATGACGCCAAGCTGCATCTGGGCATTGCCTGGCTGATGGCGGGCGAGCAGGGTCGTGCGCAATCGGTCTTCAAGACCGTGACCGGCAACGATGGCACAGGCGACCTGGCCCGCCTGTGGTCGCTGGTCGCTCGACAGAAGTCGTAGCCAGAGCGAGCGCAGCAAGCGACCGATCAAGCAACGCCCGCGGAACCGGCTTTGCCGGCCCGCCCGGCGGCGCCCCCCGGGGGCAGGAGCAAAGCGACTGGGGGGCCCAATTACCTCGGCGCCAAGCGGATGGCACCGTCGAGCCGGATCACCTCACCATTGAGCATGTCGTTGGTGACGATCTGGTGCACCAGCTTGGCGTAATCGGCCGGCGTGCCCAGACGGCTGGGGAAGGGCACACTGGCAGCCAGCGCGTCCTGCACCTCTTGCGGCATGGAAAACAACATCGGCGTGCCGAAGATGCCAGGCGCGATGGTCATGTTGCGAATGCCGTTGCGCGCGAGGTCGCGTGCAATGGGCAGGGTCATGCCCACCACGCCGCCCTTCGAGGCCGAGTAGGCCGCCTGACCCATCTGCCCGTCATAGGCCGCTACGCTGGCGGTGGAGATCAGTACCCCACGTTCTCCCGTGGCTTCGGGATCGTTGCGGCTCATGGCTTCGGCGGCCAGGCGAATCATGTTGAAGCTGCCGATCAGGTTGACGGTGACGACTTTGCTGAACAGCGCCAGGGCGTGCGCGCCTTCCTTGCCCACGGTCTTGGATGCCGGAGCGATGCCGGCGCAGTTCACGAGACCCATGAGCTTGCCCATGCCGGTGGCTGCGGCGATCACCGCCTGGCCGTCTGCTTCCTGGCTCACATCGCACCTGACGAAGCGGCCGCCCAACTCCTTGGCCACGACCTCGCCACGATCCACTTGCAGGTCGGCGATCACGACCTTGCCGCCGTGAGACGCCAACATGCGCGCGGTGCCTTCACCCAAGCCAGAAGCCGCGCCGGTGACGATGAAAACCTTGCCTGCGATGTCCATGACGGGTTCCTGTGAAGGGTGGTGTTGCGTTTGATTCTGGATGAAAAAAAGCCGCTCATCGAGCGGCTTTTTTCAGGGTGCACGTTTCTCAGCGCAAGGCATCAAGTGCGCGCGTTGTGATTTCGTCGAGCGGCCCGAGGCCACTGATCTTGCGATAGCGCGGCGCAGCCTTGTCACCGCTTGCTGCCCATTGGTTGTAGTACCCCACCAGTGGTTCGGTTTCCGCGTGGTACTTCTCAAGCCGCGTGTTGACCTTCTCAAGTGTGTCGTCAGCGCGTTGGTCGAGTGCGTCGCCCGTCAGGTCGTCCCTGCCTTCTACCTTAGGCGGATTGAACTTGACGTGGTAAACGCGGCCCGATGCACCATGCACACGCCGACCGGTCACGCGCTCGCGAACCACGTCGTCGGGCACGTCAATCTCCAGCACCACATCGAGTTTGACCCCAACGGCCTTCATGGCGTCGGCTTGCGGAATGGTGCGGGGGAAACCGTCGAACAGAAAACCGTTGGCGCAATCGGGCTGGGTGATGCGCTCCTTGACCATGCCAATGATGATGTCGTCACCCACCAAACCGCCAGAGTCCATCACCTGTTTGGCAGCGAGCCCGAGCGGCGTGCCGGCCTTCACTGCGGCGCGCAGCATGTCGCCGGTAGAGATCTGCGGGATGCCGAATTTCTTGCAAATGAAATTGGCTTGGGTTCCTTTCCCCGCGCCCGGCGCGCCCAGCAGGATCATTCTCATTTGTCGTCCTCTCTTTGTGGAATCTTGGTGGGTGCCTGCATAGGCTGTGGGCCCAACGTTGCCAATGAGAATAGCACGCGCACTTAAGCAAAAAGCTGACGCACGCGCGCCAGATCTTCCTCTGTGTCGACACCCGGCCCGGGCCGCTGTGGGCTCACATGAACGGCGATGCGTTCACCGTGCCACAGCACGCGCAATTGTTCCAGCGACTCGATCGCCTCAAGCGGGCAAGGCGGCAGGCTGGGAAAGCGGCGCAGAAAGCCCGCCCGGTAGCCGTACAGGCCGATATGGCGCAGGGGCAGCTCAGGCGGCAACGCCGCAATGCCTTGCGCATAGCCGTCACGCCACCAGGGAATCGGGGCGCGCGAGAAATAAAGCGCGCGCTGGGCCCCATCCAGCACCACCTTCACCATGTTGGGGTTGCTCAGTTCGTCTGCCGAGTCGATGGCGTGTGCGGCGGTGCTCATCACGCAGTCTGGGCGGGTTGTGAGCAAGGCGGCGCAGGCGTCGATCAGCGTGGGTTCAATGAGCGGCTCGTCTCCTTGCACATTGACCACGGCGTCGCTGCCATCGAGTCCCAACAGAGTGCAGGCCTCGGCCAGGCGGTCACTGCCGGTGGCGTGGTCGGCACGTGTCAACACGCAGTCGACCCCATGGGCCTGGCAGGCGCGCATGATTTCGTCATCATCGGCCGCCACCACCACGCGTGTCGCCAGCGAGAACGCCGCACGTTGCGCCACACGCACCACCATGGGCAGGCCACCGAGGTCAGCAAGGATCTTGCGGGGCAATCGCGTCGACTGCAAGCGCGCGGGCACCAGCACCGTGAAATTCATGCCGCAGCTTCGGGTGCAGGAGCGTCGAGCGATCGGGCTTCCGACTCCAGCATCACCGGGATGCCGTCACGCACCGGAAACGCCAGCCGGTCCGCGCGGCAAATCAGCTCTTGCTGCGGGTGCACGGGCGGGCGCTGGTGCTCCAACGGCCCTTTGCAAAGCGGGCACACCAGCAGTTCAAGCAATCGAGTGTCCATGTCGGATCCTTCAGGTTCTGTCTGGGGTGGGCAACCACTGCATCAACTCGTCCGCAAATGCAGCTGGCAGCTCAAAGTCTAGCGTTGCCACCCAGACGCGTGTCGTGCCCATCGACGCCGGGCGCAGTTTCACCGCATCTTTTTCAGTGACGATCACGTCGGTGGTGCCCGCGGGCCAGGGCAACACGGCGAAGTCATGGTGATCGGGCAAGGGCTGTTCGGTGATGGAAAGGCCTTGGGCGCGCAGCATGTCGAAGAAGCGCTGTGGTCGCGCCAGCCCCGCGACGGCCCGTACAGCGCGCCCACGCAAGTCGGCAAAGCCCTCCGGCCCGACAGGCAGCCCAGCCCACCAATCGGACAAGGCGGCGAGCCCGGCCAGGCGCCGTTGGGCCGGCCGGCAGCAGCCATCCATTGCCGGCACCGCGTTCGTCGAACACGATGACCTGTGCGTCGCGCCCCAAGCGCCGGTGTTGCAGGCCGTCGTCACTGATCAGGATATTCACCGACGAGTTGGCGCGCAGCAGTGCGAGGCCGGCATCGACACGATCGGCTCCCACTGCCACAGGGGCACCGGTGCGCAGGTGAATCAGCAAAGGTTCGTCACCGGCCAGGCGCGCGGGTGTGTTGCGCTCAACAAGTGTGATTTCGCTGGATTGACGGCCATAACCACGCGATAGAACGCCCGGCGTGAAGCCACGAGAGCGCAGCAGTTCAATCAACGCGATGGTGGTCGGGGTCTTGCCTGCGCCCCCCGCGACAAGATTACCCACCACGACCACCGGCACTCGCAGCCGCACCGAACGCATCAGCCCTAGGCTGAAGCACAAGGCACGCAGGCCAATGAGGGCTCGGTACAACAAGGACAGTGGAAACAGCAGCACCGCGAGCGCGCTGCGCTGCAACCATGCCGCCTGCAAGCGCGACGCTGCCGACACGGCGTGGCCTTCAGTGGTGCTGCCGAGCCGCAGCGGACGGCATCAACGCTCGCGGCCCTGGCCGGCCTGAGTGGCAAAGGTCAGCTTGGCCAACCCGGCACGGCGTGCGGCATCCATCACTGTCACCACAGATTGGTGAGCTGCAGTGGCGTCTGCGGAGATGATGACTGTGGTGTCACTGGCGCCCTGGGCCGCCACAACCAGCTCGCCGGCCAGCATCTCGACGCTGCGGCCTTCGAGTGTCTTGCGGTTGATGGCGTAACGCCCTTCGCCCGACACAGACACAATGATTTCGCGCGGGTTCTCGCGCGGTTTGTCGGCATCGGCAACCGGCAGAACCACCTGCAGCTCGGTGAACTTGGAGTAGGTGGTCGAGAGCATCAGGAAGATGAGCACCACCAGCAACACGTCAATGAACGGGATCAGGTTGATCTCGGGTTCTTCGGGCTGATGCTTGCGAAAGTTCATCGCCATGCTCGTCAGGGTGCTGCCTTCTTGGGCGGCACCGAGAAGCGCATCAGGTGCGGCACCATGCGCTCAGCGGCTTGTTCCATCTCCAGCGTGTAGGCCTCGACCTGGCCGCGGAAGTAGCGGTAGAACATCAACGACGGGATGGCGATCATCAAACCAAAGGCTGTGTTGTACAGCGCTACCGAAATGCCGTGGGCGAGCAACGCGGGGTTGCTGCCGCCGGTAGGGGCCTGCGAGCCAAAGATCTCGATCATGCCGATCACCGTGCCGAGCAGGCCCAGCAGCGGAGCCGCCGAGGCGATGGTGCCCAGCGTGTTCATGTAGCGCTCCATGCGGTGCACGGCGGCACGGCCTGCCGACTCGAACGAGCTGCGCAACACCGCCTCGGTCAAGCGGGGGTCGGCGATCACGGTGCGCAAGCCACTGGCCAGCACAGCGCCGAGGATCGAGTTGTCAGCGAGCTTGTTGACGACGTCGGCGCCGGGCAGGTGAGCGCGTGTGACCGACACCACTTCATCGAGCAAACGAGGTGGTGCAACGCGTGCGGTGCGCAGGCTGGACAGGCGTTCGATGATGAGCGTCAAAGCGACGACGGAGCACAGGAGAAGGGGCCAAATCGGCCAGCCAGCGGCTTGTATGATCGAAAACAATCCGGTCCTCTTGGGTTGATGTTGGGGCCCGTTAGGGAGGCGCGATTATGGCCCCAAGCTCAGGGGTGTCACGCGGTCAATGGTTTGATCTTGTCACCACCGCGGGCTTGCGCGCATCACTCTGGCGTCAGGTTGACGCACCGTCCACCGCAACTGTGGACAACTTTGTGGGCAACCTGGGTTGAGGCACCCGCAAGCCGCGCGAATTCAGGCGCTTCAACAGATTGCTTAAAACTTAGGCATAAAAAATCCATTGAAAATCAACCACTTGCGCGATTGTGAAAGCCTCGTGACAGCCAAACCACCGCGCAATGCCTTGATTGGCGCGCTTGTGGAGTTCTCGACCCGCGTCAGCATTGGGTTTGCCCGTGGTTGAGAACTCGTTTCACCGCGGCGAACGCATGGTCTGGGGCGTTGCCGCGCTGATGCATGCGGTGTCAGACGCGCTGTCGGCGCGCTTTGCTGCGTGCACGATTCGTGGCGAGCTATCAGGGTTTTCGAGGGCGTCGAGCGGGCACTGCTACCTCAGCTTGAAAGACGCGGACGGCGCGACCGCTCTGATTCGCTGCGCGATGTTTCGCCGTGCCGCCAGCCTGCTTGACTTCGCACCGGCCGATGGGCAACTGGTTGAAGTGCGCGGGCGGCTCGCCGTATACGAGCCACGTGGCGAGCTGCAGTTCGTCATTGAGTCCATGCAGCGGGCCGGCGCTGGCGCCTTGTTCGAGCAGTTCTTGAAACTCAAGGCGCGGTTGGAGGCGGAGGGCCTGTTCGACCCAAGCGCCAAGCGTGCCCTGCCACGGTTTCCGCACCGTGTGGGAGTTGTCACCTCGTTGGGCGCTGCCGCCTTGCATGACGTGCTCACGGCACTTGCGCGCCGCGCACCGCACGTGGAGGTGATCGTCTACCCCAGCCTCGTGCAAGGGGCGGACGCGCCCGCCACGATCGTAAGCGCCATCGAGATCGCAGCGCAGCGCGGGGAGGTCGACGTGTTGATCGTGTGTCGGGGAGGTGGTTCGCTCGAAGACCTGTGGGCCTTCAACGACGAGCGTGTGGTGCGAGCCATCGCTGCCAGCCCCTTGCCGGTGCTGTGCGGTGTCGGCCATGAAACCGATGTGACCCTGGCCGATTTCGCGGCCGATGTGCGCGCGCCCACCCCAACCGCCGCGGCCGAACTGGTGTCGCCCACGCAAGAAGACGGTTTGGCCTTGTTGGCGGCGGTGGCTTCAGTGATGACGCGGCGCATGCACCATGTGATCGACACCCAGGCCCAAGCCCTGGACCGCGCCAGGCTGCGCCTGATGCGGCCGGCCGACGGCGTGCGCCGCCACGCACAACGCTTGGCGCTTTTGCAGCAACGCATGGCGGGCCACGCCTTGCACAGTGTGCCGAGGCAACGGCAACGCTGTATCGAGTCGAGCGCTCGTTTGCAGCGTGCCATGGGGGTGACGCTGGCGGCGAGGCAGCAGCGCCTGGCCTCGCTGCAAGGGCGGTTGAGTGCTCTGGACCCTCGCCAGGTTCTGGCCCGTGGCTACGCCTGGTTGAGCGACGATCAAGGCACGCCCATCACGACTGCCAAGGCCTTGAGGGTGGGGCAGCAGGTGCGCGCCGAACTTGCTGATGGCCAAGCCAGCGCCACGATCTCCGGCGTGACCCACGACAAGCGCGCCAAATAACCCGACTGCGACTGTGCGGGTCACGACACGCGTACAAGCTGCCTACAATCCCGCGAAATTCCTCGACCCGTTGAAAGGACTCTCTCATGGAACACACCCTGCCTCCGCTGCCCTACGCCCAAGACGCGTTGGCTCCTCACCTCAGCAAGGAAACGCTGGAGTACCACTACGGCAAGCACCACAACGCGTACGTGGTGAACCTGAACAACCTGCAAAAGGGCACCGAATTCGAAGCCTTGAGCCTGGAAGAGATCATCAAGAAGTCGTCCGGTGGCGTGTACAACAACGCGGCCCAGATCTGGAACCACACCTTCTTCTGGAGCAGCATGAAGCCACAAGGGGGTGGTGAGCCCACGGGTGCCCTGGCTGCCGCAATCAACACCAAGTTCGGCAGCTTCGCGAACTTCAAGGAAGCCTTTACCAAGAGCGCTGTGGGCAACTTCGGATCCGGCTGGACGTGGCTGGTGAAGAAGCCCGACGGCAGTGTGGACATCGTCAACACCGGTGCTGCCGGCACACCACTCACCACCGCCGACAAGGCGCTGTTGACGATCGACGTGTGGGAGCATGCCTACTACATCGACTACCGCAACCTGCGCCCCAAGTGGGTCGAGACCTTCCTCACGTCTCTTGCAAACTGGGAGTTCGCCGCCAAGAACTTCGCTTGAGCGAAGGCTTGCGCCGACAAAAAGGGCCGGTCACTGACCGGCCCTTTTTTATTCATTGCGGGAATGGGGGGCCTGAGAGCTTGGAGCCGGCCTTGATGCCGCGTTTGGCAAACCAGCCCTGGTTCATCTCAAGCACGTAACGCACTGGTTTCTGTGAGCAGTGCGAGTCCAGGGTCTCAGGCTTCATGTCTTCGATGTTGACCACCGTGCCGTTGTCGGCAATGAAGGCGGTGGACAGTGGCAGCAGGGTGTTCTTCATCCAGAAGCACTGCTTGGCTGGAGCTTCGAAGACAAAGAGCATGCCTTCGTTGTTGGGCATCGACTTGCGAAACATCAGACCGGTGGAGCGCTGGTCGGGGCTTTGCGCCAACTGGGCCTGAATGTTGTGGATGCCGGCACTCAGCGTGATCATCGGCAGGCTTTGCGGGCCCTCTTGAGCGAAGGCAGTGCAGCCCAAGGTGAGGGCCATACACGCGAGCACTGCACGTTTCATCATGTCGTTCATGTCCACCAGTTGAGCTCGGAAGAGATTATCGGCGTACCCGCCATGAAAAACGCCCAGTGCGGACACCGGGCGTTTCTCGAAGGGGCTGCAGGCTGGCTGCCGCCCGCCAGTGCAATCAACGCAAGGCGTTGATTACTTCTTGGCTTCTTCCTTCTTCTCGGTCTTCTTTGCTTCAGCCTTGGCCTCAGCCTTCTTTTCGGCCTTGACTTCTGCCTTGGCAGCAGCCGAAGCAGCAGGCTTGGCAGCCTCAGCAGCAGGCTTTGCAGCGTCAACAGCGAAAGCGCCAGCGGCGAACAGGGAAGCGATCAGAGCAGCCAGAATTTTGTTCATTTTGAAAGTACCTTTTAAAAGTTGAGTCCCCCACCCGCTCTTCGGGCGGTATGCGGCTAACGTGGGTTGTTGTCAGTCGGTTGACAGACACCGTGGCATAGAATCTTTCGATACACATTGCAGCGCGGAGTCATCTCTATGTACAAGCACATCAAGGTTCCCACAGGCGGCCAGAAGATCAGCGTTAACCCCGACTTCTCGCTCAATGTTCCAGACCAGCCCATCATTCCGTACATCGAAGGTGATGGCACGGGCTTCGACATCACGCCGGTCATGATCAAGGTGGTCGATGCGGCGGTGGAAAAGGCCTACGCTGGCAAGAAGAAGATCCACTGGATGGAGGTCTACGCTGGCGAGAAGTCGACCAAGATCTATGGCCCTGACGTGTGGCTGCCCGAAGAAACGCTCGAGGTGCTGCGCGAGTACGTTGTCTCGATCAAGGGGCCGCTGACCACGCCGGTGGGCGGCGGCATCCGTTCGCTCAACGTGGCGCTGCGCCAGGAACTCGACCTTTACGTCTGCCTGCGCCCGGTGCAGTACTTCAAGGGCGTGCCGTCGCCGGTGAAGGCCCCCGAGAAGACGAACATGGTGAT
>JACMKW010000531.1 GCA_014379885.1 Rhizobacter sp. | reverse complement strand
GGCACCTCCATGTTGACCATGAAATAGGCGCGCGCAAAGCTGAACAGCATCTGCAGGTCGGCCTCGCCGAACAGCACGGTGTCGATGGCCAGCAGGCCGCCCGGCGAATGCAGCAGCGGCAGCGCAAACGGCGTTTCCTTGAAGCCGTTGATGATCTTGCCGACCACGTAGGCGCCCTTGTTGCGAAAGAACAGCGAGCTCAGCACCTGGATCTGGAAGTTCGCACGCGGGCGAAAGTCACCCAGTTCCTTGGCCACCGCATTCAGCACATGGTCGGTGTCGCGCCCCAGGTCTTCGAAGTCGCGCTGCAACTGGAAGTTGTGCACCACGCGCAGCCAGGTGTCGCGCATCGTCTCCTTGGTGGGGTAGTAGGCGCGGTAGGTCGGCTTCGCGGCCGGTTCTTCGTTCTCGATGTACTCGGTGGAAACAGCGGGCCGCAGAAAGATGAAGTCGTTGTGGAAGTAGCTGCGGTGCAGGATCTTGGTGGTGACCGAGTTGAAGAATGTCTCGGCCAGTTCGGGTTGGTGGTGGTTGGTGAGCAGGCCGATGTAGTGCAGCTTCACTTGCTGCCACACGTTCATCGTCAAGGTGCTGGCCTTGAACTCGGTTTGCAACCGTTCGGCCGCTTCGTCCACGCGCTTGTCGTAGAACTCGATGCGCTCGCGCTGCGCCCGCTGCTGCCCGTGCCAGTCGGCCGCCTCGAAGCGATTCTTGGCCAGCGCACTCGCTTCGCGAAACAGCGTGTAGTGGCGATCGAACCCATCGAGCATCGCGTTGGCGATGTCGAAGGCACGCAGGTCGTTCAGCTCCTGCGGGAAAACGGCCATGCGCATCAGTCGACCTCGCTCGGCACCAGATCGGGCGTGTAGCGCACGCGGATCAGGTTGATCGCGTCTTCGTAGGCCGTTATCGTCTGCTCGGCGCTGGCCACCGTCATGCGCAGGTCTTGCAGCAAGCCGTTGTGCAGCCCGTAGACCCAGCCATGCACCACCAGCTCCTGGTTGCGCTGCCAGGCGTCTTGCACGATGGTGGTCTGGCAGGCGTTGAGCGCCTGCTCCACCACGTTGAGCTCGCACAGTGCATTCACACGCTGGTCTTCTTCAACCATCTCCAGCCAGGCCTGGTGGCGGTTGCGCACGTCTTGCACGTGGCGAATCCAGTTGTCAGCCAGGCCGATGCGCCGGTCATGCAGGGCCGCCGCCACACCGCCGCAACCCGAGTGGCCGACGATGATGATGTGCTTGACCTTGAGCAGGTCGGTCGCGAACTGGATCACCGAGAGGCAGTTGAGGTCGGAGTGCACCACCACGTTGGCCACATTGCGGTGCACGAACAGCTCGCCCGGCAGCAACCCCACCAGGTCGTTGGCCGGCACGCGGCTGTCGGCACAGCCGATCCACAGGTACTGCGGCGCCTGCTGCTTGAGCAGGCTGGTGAAGAAACCCGGGCTGCGTGTTTCGGTGTCACGCGCCCAGCGCAGGTTGCTTTCGAAGAGTTCTTTGAGTTCGGTGGTCATGTTGGGGCCGGTATGCAGACTCCGTTCGGGCTGAGCCTGTCGAAGCCACTTGCCGAGCCTGTCGAAGGACAGCGCCTCTGGCACCAACCCTTCGACACGGGGTCTTCGACAAGCTCAGCCCCCTGCTCAGGGCGAACGGGTTGCGGGAGTCTGCTCACAGTTTACGCACCACCTACATCGTTTCCGCAAACAGCTCGCGCCCGATCAGCATGCGGCGGATTTCACTGGTGCCCGCGCCAATCTCATACAGCTTGGCGTCGCGCCACAGCCGGCCCAGCGGGTAGTCGTTGATGTAGCCATTGCCACCGAAGATCTGAATGCCTTCACCGGCCATCCAGGTGGCTTTTTCGGCACACCACAAGATGACGGAGGCGCAGTCCTTGCGCACCTGGCGCACGTGCTCCGTTCCCAGCGCATCGAGGTTCTTGCCCACCGTGTAGCAGTAGGCGCGCGCGGCCTGCAGCACGGTGTACATGTCGGCCACCTTGCCCTGGATGAGCTGGAACTCGCCGATGCTCTGCCCGAACTGCTTGCGGTCGTGAATGTAGGGCACCACG
>JACMKW010000530.1 GCA_014379885.1 Rhizobacter sp. | reverse complement strand
GCGGGCGGCTGATCGCCGAGACCGCGCTGCGCTGGCGCCCGCCCACCGCGCCCATCAGTGCCTACCGCATCGGCACGCCGGCGGTTGATGCTTTTCCCTTCGAGCTGTGGTCGCGCCTGGAGCGCGCGCTGCCCGAGCGTGTGCGCCAAGACACCGCGCAGTACCTGTCACCCGCGGGCCACATGCCGCTGCGAGAAGCGATCGCGCAGTGGCTGCTGGTGTCGCGTGGCATTCGCTGCGAGCCGGGCCAGGTGGTGGTGACCTCAGGGTCGCAACAGGCCATTGACCTCATCGCCCGCCTCTTGCTCGACCCCGGCGACGACGTGCTGGTTGAAGACCCTGGGTACCTGGGCATACGCGCCTGCCTGCTGGGCCACGGCGTGGCGGCCTGCCCGGTACCGGTGGATGAACAAGGCTTGAGCATCGCCGAAGGCGCCGCGCGATGGCCTGATGCGCGCATGGCCGTGGTCACACCCACACACCAGTTTCCGCTCGGGGTGCACATGGGCTTGGCGCGGCGGCTTGAGTTGCTGGCGTGGGCGCACAAGCACAAGGCCTGGGTGGTGGAAGACGATTACGACGGTGAATTTCAGTACGGCACGCACCGCATCCCCGCGCTGTGCAGCCTGCCCAACAGCGAACGGGTGATCTACGTGGGCACCTTCTCCAAGACGCTGCACCCGGGGCTGCGGCTGGGCTTCATCGTGCTGCCCGCTGCGCTGGTGGATGCGTTTGCCAGCGCCAAGGCGCTGAGCGACCGCCACAGCCCGGGTGCCGTGCAAGAGGTATTGGCGCGCTTCATCACTGAAGGCCATTTGCTGCGTCACCTGCGCCGCATGCGCGAGCTGTACCAGCACCGGCAGTTGGTGATGATCGAGTCATTGCGCAAGGCGACCGGTGGCGCGTTGCAGCTCACGCCTGCGGCCCAGGGAATGCACCTGGTGCATGAAGTGGGCGAGCGGGCAGACGACATGCGCCTCAGCCGGCGGGCGGGTGAGGCCGGTGTGTACCTCGCGCCGCTGTCGCTGTACTGCGTGCGAGCACGGCGGCGCGGTTGGGTGTTCGGTTATGCGGGGTTTGATGACGTGGCTCTGCGTCAGGCGGCGCGTGTGGTGGGGCCGTTGATGCGTTGAAGCGTTGCCGCTGGCGTGCAAAGTCAGTCGCATTGGCGTGTGCTGTCGTTGCCGCGCGCCAGCTCCGCTCCCACACTGCGGAGCATGAAAACACTGCAAAACAAAACTGTCCTCATCACCGGCGCATCGCGTGGCATCGGCCTGGCCATGGCGCGTGCCTTCGGGCAGGCGGGTGCCACGGTGTTGATGCTGGCGCGGCAGCGCGACACGCTGGAGCGTGAAGCCCAAGCGCGAGGATCTTCATGGTTGGCGCCGGTCAGGTAGCAGGAGGGAGCACACCCTTTGCTGAGCCTCCTGTCGCCAGTTGCTTGTGACACGCGCGCCTGGTCTTCACAAGATGGCAAGCACCCCGCGCAACCTCAGTGCAGCGTCAGGTTCACGTCCGGCATGCCCTTGGGCCCTGGTGTCGCATGCCGCGCCGCCCAACCGGCGGCCCAGTGCACGAACTCGCTGGACGGCATCGGCCGGCCCATGTGGAAGCCCTGGGCTTCGTCGCAAGACAGGTCTCGCAGCAAGTCCCACACCTGCGCGTTCTCCACACCCTCGGCCACCACGGTGAGGCCCAGGCCGTGGGCGAGGTCAATGGTGGAGCGCACGATGCGGGCGTCGTTGATGTCTTTTTCCATGCTGAGCACGAAAGACTTGTCGATCTTCAGCTCGTCCACCGGCAGGCGCTTCAGGTAGGCGAGCGACGAGTAGCCGGTGCCGAAGTCGTCGATCGACAGGCGAAAGCCCAGCCCGCTCAAGCGCTCCAGCGTGCTCATGGCGCGCGCCGGGTCGTCCATGATGGCGCTCTCGGTGATCTCCAGGCAGAAGGCTTCGGCGGGCACGATGTGCTTGACCAAGAGCGCCTCGAACTTCTGCGGCAGCTCCACGTCGAGCAGGTCGCGGGTGGACAGGTTGATCGAGATCACGATGCGCATGCCACCTTCGTTGAGCACGCGCCACATGCGCGCCGACTCTTCGAACACCCACATGGTCAGCACACGGATGAACCCCGTCTGCTCGGCAAACGGAATGAAGGCCATGGGCGGCACCAGCCCGCGTGTCGGGTGTTGCCAGCGCAGCAACGATTCGGCACCCACCACGGCGCCGTTGGCGAGCGCCAGCTTGGGCTGCAGGTACAGGCGCAGTTCGTGGTGCTCGACCGCGTGGCGCAGCTCGCTCAGAAGTGAGAGCGTCTGGCTGCTGGCCGCGTCAATCGCCGGGTCGTAAAGCACCGGCCCTTCGCTGCGGCGCTTGGCGCTGTACATGGCCACTTCGGCGTGGCTGAGCAAGGTGTCGGCATCAGCCGCGTGGTGTGGCCACACGGCCATGCCAAAGCTCGCGCTCATGTCGACAGTTTGCTCTTCGAGCACCATCACGTCGCCAAAGGCCTGGTGCAGGCGCTGTGCCACCGAGCCGGTGTGGGCCAGGTCGCTTGCGGGCTCCAGGTCGGCCAGCAGCACCGCAAACTCGTCGCCGCCCAGGCGGGCAACCAGGTCGCCGTTGCGCACCGCCTGTTGTGACAGGCGCTCGGCCACCCCCTTCAACATCAGGTCACCGAAGCGGTAGCCCAGCACGTCGTTCACGTGCTTGAAGCGGTCGAGGTCGAGCATGACCACGGCCACCGAACGTTTGTCGATCGCGCCCTGCGCCATGGCCTCGATCAAGGCGTTGCGGAACTGCACCCGGTTGGGCAGGCCGGTGAGGCTGTCCCAGTAGGCGAGCTTGAGAATTTCTTCCTGCTGGCCGGCCACGTTGACACGCATGCGCTCGAAGGCGTGCGCCAGGTCACCGATCTCGTCGGTACGGTGCTGGCCACCCAGCGGGGTGGTGTAGTCGCCGGCGCCCAGGCGCTCGGCGGCGGCGGCCAGGCGGCGAAGTGGGGTGGTCACGTGGCGCGCGGTGAGCACGCTGCCCACACCGAACACGGCCACGCTGAGCAAGGTGAGCACGGCCAGGCCGAGCTGCAGCTGCCGATACGGCGCCACGGCTTCGTCGACCGAGCGCATCAGCAACGCTGAGACGGCGGGGCCGTCGGGTGCGGTGAGCGCCACGGCACGGCCGCTGTACTCACCATCGGGCAGGGCGAGCGTGAGCATTCCACCATCGTTGATGAGGGAGGTCTGGCGCTCCAGCGCGTCGCGCGCGTCGCGCGGCAGGGTGGAGACGGTGGTGCTCCAGGGTGACTGCGCATCGCCGCGCACTTTCAGGCTCACGTGCAGTGACGACAGGCTGCGCATCTCGTCGACCAGGCGCTGGTCGACCGGGAAGCCCATCAACACCCAGCCCACGACAACCGGGGCACGCAGCGGCACCATCACGAACTGGAAGGGTTTGTTGTCGATCATCACCACGTCGCTGCTGCGCTTGGCGTTGCCGCCATTGGCGGCCAGGCGCGCCATCACCGGCTGCAAAGCGCTCACATCGGCCTGGGCCGAGGCACGCAGCCGAAAGCTGGTGTCGAGCAGGGCGGCCACGGTGGCACCGATGCGCTCGCCGTGGTTGGAGAGCACCGAGGCGATGGTGGCGTCGTCGTTGCTGCTCACGGCCGAACGAAAGCCGTAGTCACTGGCCAGCAGCGTGGCGCCTTCGGTGAGCTTCTGGGCGTTCTGGTCCAGCACGCGCTTGAGCAGCCGCTCGCCGACCACCAGGTCATCGGCAACTGCACTGCGCGCATTGCGGTCGATGGTGGCGCGCGTGGCGAAGAAGCTCAGGCCCTGCACCGCCAACAGCAGCACGAGGAACAACAGCACGATGCGTGCGCTCAGCGATTTGCGCATCCAGGCCCGAAAGGCGATCAGTTGGCTGTTCACAGCGGGCTCGCGGGCAATTTGATCTGCGCCTGGGTGTTGCCACCGGCCGCCACGCTCAGGGCAAGCGGCGCCGGCTCCTTGCCTGCTGGCACGCCGGCATGCCAAGCCAGCAGCCGGTAGTTGCCAGCGGGCACGCCGTCGAGTTTTACTTGGCCGCTGTCACTGGTGCGTGCGTGGTGCGGGGTGTCCACCACCACCACCCAGGCCGCCATGCGGTCGTGGATGTTGCAGCCGAGCACGGCCGCGCCGGGTTTGTCGAACACGACCGGGCTGTTGGGCACGCCGGCGTACAGCTTGAGCTCGAAGGTCTTGATGGGCGAGAACGAGTACACGTGGTGACGCACGGTGTCGAAATTGGGAAAGTTCACCGCCGTGCCCACCGTCACCACAGTGAGCTGCGGGGTGAACTGGTTCTTGGCCTGGGCAATGTCGACCTGCGGCATCGGCTTCACGGCAAGCTTGCCGGTGGCCGACTCCAGCATCACCACGGCATTGGCCAGGGGGCGGCCTGCTTCGTCAGTCACCGACACGGTGACGGCGGCGGCCTGCGCCGCGGTGGCCAGCGCCACGAAGCTCAAGACAAGGGCAAGACGAAGAGGCAACAACATGGTGAGTGGCGACACAAGCTGATCGGCGCCGGAAGGTGGGTGTTGTCTTGTGTATCGGCCTGTGACGGGCCGAACTTGAGACGTGCGGCCCGGGGTGTGCGGCAGTTCACATCCGGCGAGACTTCAGGCCTCTACAAGCTGTTCCGCAGCTGCGATCACGCCACCGCCCAGGCACACCTCGCCGTCGTAAACCACCGCCGATTGCCCGGGCGTGACCGCCCACTGCGCCTGCTCGAAGCGCAGCGTGAAACCGCGCGGGTCGCCGGTGAGTTCGCAGGCCGCGTCGCTTTGGCGGTAGCGTGTCTTGGCCGCCACGGCGTGTTGCGTCGGGGCGTGGCCGGCGACCCAGCTGGTGTCGTCGGCCGAGAGCGTGCCATACAGCAGCCAGGGGTGGTCGTGGCCCTGCACGATGTAGAGCGTGTTGGCCGCCATGTCTTTGCGTGCCACGAACCAGGGTGCGTGCTCGCTGCCACCCTTGGCCGCACCACGTTCCTTCAGCCCCCCAATGCCGATGCCCTTGCGCTGGCCCAGGGTGTAGAAGCTCAGGCCCACGTGCTCGCCGACGGTGCGGCCGCGGTCGTCCTTGATGGGGCCCGGGGTGTTGGCGAGGTAGCGGTTCAAAAATTCACGGAAAGGCCGCTCGCCGATGAAGCAGATGCCGGTCGAGTCTTTTTTCTTCGCATTGGGCAGGCCGATCTCGGCGGCGATGCGGCGCACTTCGGTCTTGGGCAGCTCGCCGACGGGGAACAGTGTTTTGCTCAACTGGGCCCCGGTGAGGCGGTGCAGAAAGTAGCTCTGGTCTTTCAATGGATCGAGTCCCTTGAGCAGCTGGTATTGCCCATCACGCTCACGAACGCGGGCGTAATGCCCCGTGGCAATCTTCTCGGCGCCAAGCCGCAGCGCGTGGTCGAGGAAGGCCTTGAACTTGATCTCGGCGTTGCACAGCACGTCGGGGTTGGGCGTGCGGCCGGCCTGGTACTCACGCAGGAACTCGGCGAACACACGGTCCTTGTAGTCGGCCGCGAAGTTCACGTGCTCGATCTCGATGCCCAGCACGTCGGCCACGCTGGCGGCATCGAGAAAGTCTTGGCGCGACGAGCAGTATTCGTCGTCGTCATCGTCTTCCCAGTTCTTCATGAAGATGCCGATGACTTCAAAGCCCTGCTGTTTGAGCAGGTGCGCGCTGACGGCCGAATCGACCCCGCCGCTCAAACCCACCACCACCCGTTTCTTTGACATCCGCGCATTCTAGAAAGCCCCGAGTGGATGGCGAGCTGACCCGACCATGTCGGTCGGCAGGTGACCTGCCTCGTCACATCAGCGGACGGGCCTGATGTTGCAAGCTGTTTGCCGAGTAAGTGTTTTGGGTTTCAGCTGGACGCTGAGCCTTCACTCGCCCTAGCCTGCGGGCGGCGCAGAGTCGGTTCTGCGCCCCATCATCAAAAGACGAGGCCTTCGTGCACAAGACAACTTGCGAATCTGCCATGGAAGCATTGCGTTCCGGGGCGACACTGAGACTCTGCGCGGCAGTGTCCTCGGTGCTGCTCATTGCGGCCTGCGGTAGTGGGGGGAGTGACAGCGCTTCAGCACCGGCACCGGCACCAGCACCAGCACCAGCACCAGCACCAGCACCCGCGCCCGCGCCCGCGCCAGCACCCGCGCCCGCCGCATCGGGTGTGCCCGTGGGCTTGAACCCCGGCACCTTCCCGACCACGCCCACCCGGGTGATGCCCGGCACCAGTGCGGCGCCCTTGGGTGCGCCGTCAGCCACCAAGTTCAACGGCCTGGGTGTCGTGCAAGACACGCTGCACCGCATGCCCTTGCACGCCGTGCCGGCAATCTGGGGCACGCTGCCTTCGGCCCAGGCCGCGTCGACGACACCCAGCCTGTCTGACGTGGCAGTGCTCAGCCGGCGTGACGCCCTCATCGTCTACGTGCCCGCCGTGCAAGGCGCGGCCGACTATCGCGCCTATGTGGTCAGCGGCCCCGGCCACACCATCACTTTCAGCGGCACCCAACCGCGCGGCGCCACCATCGCCTGCGCCGGATACCGCCAGCGCTTCTGGGGCAACGTGGATGGAGACCGTGGCAGCCTGGGCGGGCTGGCCCGCAATCGCGAGCTGGTGCAGGCCATCGAGATCCCCGGCCTCAAGAACGACGGCACCTACCAGGTGGTGGTGGAAGCCATTGCCACGCCCTGCCCGTTCACCGGCATCCAGGGCAATACCTCGGCCGAGCTGCCGCTGCAGCCCGACGGCATAGCGCTCACCAACAACCGCGCCCGCATTCGCAGCAGCGCAGACGTGAAGGCGCAGTACGGCAACATGATCCTCAATGGCCAGGGCGCCATGCTCGCGGACTTTGTGACCACCGACCTGGGGGACACCCGCAACTGGAACCTGGTGAACCGCATCGTGCCGCCCACCGACACCACCCTGCCGGCCGACCCGCGCGTGATCGCCCGCAGCGCCTTGCGCGTGGTGCGACCGGCTGACGATGAAGCGCTGAACGCACCCCTCATCGACGTGGGTCCCAACGCCGTCTTCGACGATTTCACCGCCGACAACGCGCTGCGTGGCTACACAAGAGAGAACACGCGTGGCTGCGGCCCGGGTGTGCTTGACGGCTGGGCTTTCTGGCACCACGGCACCCAGCCCGCGCTGGTGAATGGCAGCCTCGAAGACTGCAAGACCAGCGCGCTGGGCGTGCAGGTCTGGAAGGAGCACGGCCGCCTGTACACCACCAGCGGTGACGACGGTGGCGGCATCTTCAGCCAGTTGCTGTTCACCTCCACCCGCACTCGCCCGCTGGAGCTGAGCAGCACCAAGTACGCGCACTCGTTCTTCCGCGTCGACTCCCACGCCACCATCCGGCGCTACTGGGTCTGGTTCATGTGCGGCGGCGCCACGCGCGACGAACTGGTCGACCCGGCCACCAACCTGCCGCGCGTAAAGCCGCTGGCCACGGTGTCGTTCGACGAATTCAGTGCCGCCCGCAACCTCACTGCACCCGTCGGCAATGAAGCCACGACGAGCATGCACAACAAGGAGTGCCTGAACCTCATCCAGCGCGGCGCCTGGCCCGTGGCGACCAAGCCGGCCGACACCAGCAAGGCGGCCAGCTTCTACGACGTGCCGCACAGCGAGCTGCGCGCCTTCGTGCACCCGGCGGGCCGCGCCAACGGGTTGGTGAACCTGTCGCCGGCCCCGTTCAGCGGCGCCATTGACGGCATCCCCTGGCGCATGAACGCGCAGCGCAAGGCGGCGGGCCCGATGTTCGAACCCTTCGACCAGCTTGCACCGCTCGGCCACTTCGACATCTTCGTGCGGCCCGACCGTGTGGTGTTCTACGTCAACGGGCGCCAGGCCTGGTGTGCCGACCTGAGCAAACGGCCGCTCTCGATGAAGTACGGCCTGGTGGGCTATGGCCAGGTGCTGTACCACTCCGCGGCTGAAATCGGCCAGAACTACGCCTGGCCTGACGGCTCGGGCAACAACCGCGGTGGCAGCTTCAACTACCTGATGAACACGCCCTGGACCGACACCCGCGCCTGGGACGCGGTGGGCCACAGCGAGATAGTCGACATTCCCGCACAAATGAAGTTCGACCCCGCGTTGTGCTTCGAACCTGCCAGCACCGCGGTGCGATGAGCCAGGCGACGACGCCCGATGTGGCACGCAGGCGGCTGTGCGTGGCAAGCCTGTTCGCTGGCGTGCTGTCGGCCTGCGGCGGCGGGGGCGGCGATGCG
>JACMKW010000529.1 GCA_014379885.1 Rhizobacter sp. | reverse complement strand
GGTGGCGCCGGTCGATCTTGTCCTTAGGGTGGAGGCCAACCGTGATCTGTTGTTGGGGTCATTGGCAAATCTTTTGAGCAACGCCTTCAAGTTCACTCACCGCCACACATCGGTCAACTTGAACGCTTACGCTCTTGAGGATCGCATCCATATCGACGTCGAAGACCGGTGCGGCGGCCTCCCATCTGACTATGCCGAGACGATGTTCACACCGTTCGCTCAGCTTGGCGCCGACAAGAGCGGGCTCGGGCTCGGCCTTTCGATCGCGCGACAAAACGTCGAATCCATGGGCGGAACCTTGACGGTGCGAAATGTGATCGAAGTCGGTTGTGTCTTCACGATCGGGTTTCCCATCAGCACTGTCGACAGGCGAACAGACGTGAGCCCCGACACGCCGAGTTGACCCGCCTTCTTCGTGACGCCGGGCACGAAGTGACGCTTCACTGCTGGCTACTTCACCGTCGCGGCATTCAACCTGAAGGCTTCGAGAAGATAGTGCTCGGGTGGGTGTTTGTCGCAGGCAGTCGCGGGCTCGGAAAACGAAAGAACGAGCACCTCTTCGCTCACTGAGAACGATGGCGTTTCGCAGGCACCGCCGCCGGGCTGCGCGTCAAAGGTCGCACCCACGGCCGGCCCTTTGAACGACTCCAGCACCCGCAGCCTGGCCTTGCCGTTCACATCAACCTCCATCACCCGACCGTAGACCGCGAGCCGCGCCGAGGCGAGCGCGTCTTGCGCCGTCTTCGCGCGAACCTCCGGTGGGAAGCAGCTGCACGCGCGCCCGTCGTGTACCAGGGTCATCAACAGCAGTGGGACAAGCAGCGTTCGCATTCGAGCTCCCGGCGGGTCAGTCCCGGTTCGCGCAGCAGGTAGGTGTATGCGGAAGATTGCGCGTCGAAGCGTTGACGAAAGACCAGCATGGCAAGCCTTCAGCCGCCGCGAGCTCGCGCCGCAGCCACTTCAATCACACGCTCCAGATCAGCCTGATCGTAGGGCTTGGCAATCTTCACGACAGCGCCCGGAAGATCAGCTGCCAGCTCTGCATAGCCTGAGGCCAGGATCACCGGCAAGCCGGGGTGATCGGCATGCACGATCTCGATCAGCTCTGCCCCCGACATGCCGGGCATGGCGTGATCGGTCAGCAAGAGTTGAAGCGCTGGTTTTTCGCGCAGCAGCGCGAGTGCGTGCTGGCCCGAGGAGGCGGTGAGCACCGAGTGGCCGATCTCCTCCAACATGGCCTTGGTGGTGTGCAGCACCAGTTCGTCGTCGTCCACCACCAACACCTCGAGTGAGCGCGACGACGCACCTCGGTCATTCACGGGTGTCTCGGCTTTCAAGGCGGGCGCTGCCGCTTCGGCGGCCGGCAGCCACAACTCGGCCGTGGTGCCCCGCCCCGCCTCGCTCTTCAGCACAAAACGGCCGCCCGACTGGCTTGCCAGACCCTGGATCATCGACAGGCCCAGCCCCGTTCCCTTGCCAACCCCTTTGGTGGTGAAAAAGGGTTCGATGGCGCGCGCCAAGGTGGCCGCGTCCATGCCCAGGCCTTCGTCACGAACGGCGATGCGCACATACGCCTTCGGCGCCAGGCCTAGCTCTGCGGGAGGTGGCGCTTCGTCGACGGTGATGCTGATGGCGCCGCCTTGGGGCATGGCATCGCGCGCATTCACGGCGAGATTGAGAATTGCGAGTTCGAGTTGATTCGAATCCACCAAGATGGCCTTCATCGGCCGGTGTTCGGGCATGTGAATGAGCACGGCCGGCCCGAGGGATCGCTCCAGGAGATCTGACATCGCCAGCAGCAAGGGGATCACGTCCACCGGCTCGGGGTTCAAATCTTGCCGGCGAGCGAACGAGAGCATGCGCTGCGTCAGTGATGCGCCACGTTTGGCAGCCTTGACGGCGTTTTCGATCAGCCCTTCCAGCTTTGCATCCGGCTGCATGCGGCGCCGCACGATTTCCAGGCTGCTGACAATCACGGTCAGCAAATTGTTGAAGTCGTGCGCCACACCACCCGTCAGTTGGCCGATGGCATCGAGCTTTTGCGACTGGAACAGCGCTTCCTGCGCAGATTGCAAGGCCAGCTGCGCATCGCGCTTGGCCGTGACGTCGCGGGTGACCTTGGCGTAACCGACGATCGCGCCGGAGTCGTCGCGAATCGGGTCGACCACCACATTGGCCCAGAAGTGGCTGCCGTCTTTGCGAACCCGCCAGCCTTCGCTTTCAAACCGGCCGTTGCGTTCGGCAGATCTGAGCGCTGCGGCAGGCTGGTCGTTGGCGCGGTCTTCGGGCCGGTAGAACACCGAGAAATGCTGCCCCATGATCTCGGCCGCGGTATACCCCTTGATGCGCGCGGCCCCTGCGTTCCAGCTCGTCACCACCCCGGCCGGGTCAAGCATGTAGATTGCGTAGTCGGTCACCCCTTGCACCAAAATCCGGAACTGCTCCTCGCTGCGGTGCAGGCTCTCTTCGGCGGCCTTGCGCTCGGTCAGGTCGCGTGTGATCTTGGCGTAGCCGATCAGCTCGCCCGCTGGGCTCTTGATGGGGTCGATGACCACATGGGCCCAGAAGCGGGTGCCGTCTTTACGCACGCGCCAGCCTTCGCCTTCGAACTTGCCCTCCCGCGCGGCCGTGGCCAGCGCCCTGGTGGGCAGACCGGTAGCTCGGTCTTCGTCGGTATAAAAACTTGAAAAATTCTTGCCGATAATTTCGGGCGCCTTGTAGCCCTTGAAGCGTTGCGCGCCGGGGTTCCAACTTGTGATGAAACCCGCTGGATCCAGCATGTAGATCGCGTAGTCGGTGACCGACTCGATCAATAGCCGATACCGGCTGTCGTCAGACAGCGCATCGCTGGTTTTGGACATCTCGGTCATGCGCCTCCAGGGGAATCTCGCAATTGTGCCCCGCGTGCCCGACCGGCGCGGACCCGGCGGCACGCTTGTCGGCCTACCTGGGCTGAGGAGCGGGGCTGGCAGGCCCCACTCTGAGACCCACACGCGTGTTCTGCAACTCGTACAGATAAGCTGCCCGGCAGGCCTTGCCGCGTGGGCTCGCCAGGAGCAACTCGTCGGCTTCAATGCGCTTCATGCGCCGGCGCAGTTCTCTTGCCATTTGGCTGACTGTCCAGGAGGACACAGAAGCACAGAACTTCGGTATCTCTTTCACTGACAGCAGCGCCAAAACAAACCGGGTACAGCTCCCAGCCGCGGCACGCACTGATTCCCGATGCGCCTCGACCACCTTCGAGCTATTGCCCCGGGCCAGTTGAATGGACAGGCTCACCGCCTCAAGGTGGCAGGCGACGGTGCTGCGGCTGAGCGCAGCCATGTGCGCGGCCCCATTCGCGCTCAAGTACGAGTTGACGCCCTCAACCCCCTCTGCGACCAAGCGTTGCTCCAGCTCAGTGACAAGCGGCTCGGACGCCTGCGCGCCCAGGGGAAGAACAGCAGCCGCCGCGAGCAGAGCGAGCATGGCAGGCAAGCGCATGGCTCCGATGAGGCGCCTGCCAATGCCTTGCCCTCGATACTCAGCGAGCACACCCACGCGCTACGCACTGAGGGCCTGCGCCATGGCCATGGTGATGGCAGCGGCCCCCAACCAAGCGCCGACCCGTTTGAGCAGCGCGGTGTCCAGTGCTCTCGGATTGGCCGGCTGGCTACGACTGAACCCGACCACAAATGCATGTGCCGGAAGGGCGACTACAAACAGGAATGCCACCACCAAATTCGTGCTGTCGTTGCCAAACCGCGACCAGAGAATCGGCATCACCAGGCCTGAAAAGGCCCCTGCGATCGCCGCATTGATGGGTGTCGGTGTGAGTTTCAAGGTGTCGTGCCGATCGTCGGAAGTTGTCAGGCTTCACATCGTGAAGAAGGGCCTGCGGCATCTGACTGTAAAGGTTCGTCAATGTGATGGCGCAGGCCCTGACGTGCCGCTGCTCAAAGCTGCGACCTGAGCAAGCCGCTCAACCAGTCGAGGATCTTCTCGCGCGTGGGTCGGTTCGCCCAACTCTCCAGGCTGACCCGCTTCGACCGGGCGAGGTCTTGTTCGAACACCGCGGTCTGCTCGGCAGCGAAAGTGCTGTCGAGCATGTTCAACGTGGCTTCATCGTTCAGCCGGAACGACCGGTTGTCGAAGTTGGTGGACCCCATCGACACCAGCAGCTGGTCGACGATCAGCACCTTGCAATGGAACATCGTGGGCTGGTACTCGGCAATGACAGCGCCGGCCTCAAGCAGCGGCCCCCACAAGGCACGCGAGGCGTGCTTCACTGTCTCGCTGTCCATGTGCTCGCCGGGCACAATGATGCGCAGCTTCACGCCACGCTTCATGGCAACCAGCAAGGCCTCCCGCGTCAGATCGTCTGGCACGAAGTATGCGGCCGACAGGTCGATCGTTCGCACCGCAGCCGCAATCGAGAACAGGTACATCAGCTGCATGCTCTCGCTGCCGCCCGTGGGAGAGCTGCTGAACATCTGCGCACGCGGGCCCCCGTGCGGCGCAAGCTGGGGAAAGTAGGGCTCGCCGTGCAAAACCTCGCCGGTCACCTTGACCCAGTTGTCCATGAAGACGGCCTGCATCTGGGCGACCACCGGCCCTTCGATCCTCACGTGGGTGTCACGCCAGTGGTTGGGGCTCTGGGCATTGCCGGTCCATTCTTCGGCGATGCCCACGCCCCCGGTGAAACCGACCCGGCCGTCCACCACCAGCAGCTTGCGGTGAGTGCGGTTGTTCAGCCGCCCGAGGGCATACCAGTGGGGGGGGTGGAATTTTTTGATCTGCACGCCGGCTGCAGTCATCTCTTCTAGCAGGGCGTCGTCCATCTTGCCGCTACCCACCCAGTCGAGCAGCACGTGGGTGCGCACGCCACGTCGCGCCGCGGCGCTGAGGGCCGACGCAAACCGGCGGCCAATGTCGCCCGACCAATAGATGTAAGTCTCGAAGGTGATCGAATTGCGTGCCCCTTCGATCGCGCCGAGCATCGAGGGAAATATCTTGTCGCCGTTCAACAAGATGGTGGCCTGGTTGTCGGGCAGAAAGGGCGGGCCCAGCAACGCACCGAGTTCATGGGCGAACCGCGGGTCCTCCAGGGCGTAGGTGTGCGCGATGCGACGATCGAGCTTTTTCTCGCCGCTCATGAAGTTGACGGCCAGCAAGATGCCGACGCTCGCGACCACGCAGCCGATCAGGAAAGGCAGCAACATCTTGGCGAAACCGCGGCCGGTGTTCACAGCGCGGGCGGATTGTGGTGACGCCGTTCGATCGGGTTGTTGCCGTGCTGCCCGTCGAGCGTTTTCAACCGGCGCTGCTCAGCCGCCAGCGCTTCGATGACGGCGTCAATGGCCGGCAGGTCGCGCACCGCCGCAGCTTCGAGTTGCGTCAGTCGGGCCCGAAGTTCCTGGTAGTGCGTTGGGTCGAGATGCGTGTTCATGCAGTGCTCCTGGGTGTGCCAAGAGCCTAGCAAGCGCGGACCCGCAAATCTGTAGGACGCTGGCGTGTTTTTACAGCGCACAAGCGCGAGTGCATCTTGGACTACGGCCTGCGTCAGAAGCTTCTGACAGACACCCGCCAATGCGCTGTTTAGGCTGTGACTGGCGCTTTCTTGAAAGGAATTCTCATGTCCAAATCTGGCCAACACAGCTCTCGTGCTGACGTGGGAGGGCAACGTGTGCCCGATGCACCCAAGAAAAGAACGTCAGTCAACCCCACGCCCGCGTCCGGCAACTCGAAGAAGCCCGCCGCGCCGCCGTCATCGCGCAAAACCTGAGCGGAGGCAACACATGCAACCGGAACCAAAGGACTGCAACAACAGCGAGCCCGACAGTGCAGCCCAGATGCAGGCGCTCCGGCGCCGAGCCGAGCAACTCGGCACGACGGCCGAGGAACTGGCCGCCGCACTCGACCGACTGGCGCTGCACACCGAGGTGGTCTTGCACCGTTTGAGAGGCTCACCCACGCACTGAGGCGAACATGGCAGACGCTGAGACGACCCGGGAGCGACACCCTGGGGTGCCACACGGCTGATCCATGTTGGCGCATCCGGGCCTGCGTGGCTGAGATGCACGGACGGCAGGCGTACCTGTGTTTGTGTGACCTGTCGTTTACCCGGGATGGCGGCAGCCGGTTCGGCTGGTCTAACCTGCCAGCACCCTAGGAGCCTGTCGGACTTGGGGAACGTCGGCTGCAATTTGGCCGCAGCGGTCCATTTTTCACCGGTTTCTTGTCCCATAGCTACGGCTATGGGCCTGCAAACCCGGCAAAAACTGTCCTCGCTGGGGCCAAATTTCGCTTCGACGCCCCAAGTCCGACAGGCTCCTAGCGGGCAGAAAGACACCGCTGCACTCGCAGCCGCACAAACCAAGGCCCAGCCATGAACAGCGTCATCGACAGCCCCGTGATCCACGCCGAGCTCGATGGCACGCTGCGCAAACTGGCCACCGCCAAAGACACCTGGGTTCGCACCTCGGTGCAGGAACGCATCACGATCCTGGCCGAGATCAAGGAGCGGCTGATGCCCGTCGCGCAAGCCTGGGCCGAGACGGCCGCGCGCAGGAAGGGCATCGCCGCAGACTCGCCACTGGTGGGCGAGGAGTGGCTCTCAGGCCCCTATTCCGTGCTGGGCTACTGCAACAGCATGATGGTGACGCTCTCCAAGGTGGCCGGCAAGAAGCACCTCGACCACGTGCCGCTGCGCACGCTGCCCAACGGCCAGATCGCCGCCCGAGTGCTGCCACACAGCTTGTGGGATCACCTGCTGCTGAGCGGTGTCAAGGTTGAGGTGTGGATGCAGCCGGGCGTGACGCAGGCCAATCTGCCAGCCAACACCGCCGGCACCTACGACCCGTCCAGCACGCTGCACAAGAGCGGCAAGCTGGCATTGGTGCTGGGAGCCGGCAACATCGCGGCGATCGCGCCGCTGGATGTGTTCCAGAAGCTGTTCGCCGAGAACCAGGTCGTCATCCTCAAGATGAACCCGGTCAACGAGTACCTGATCGAGTTCCTGGAACCGGCACTCAAACCCCTGATCGACCGCGGCGTGCTGGCCATCGTGCGCGGTGGTGCCGACGTTGGCAAATACCTCTGCGAGCACCCGCTGGTCGATGAGATTCACATCACCGGCTCCGGCACGTCGCATGACACCATCGTCTGGGGTGCTGGTGCCGAAGGTGCAGCCAACAAGGCCGCCGGCACACCGAAGAACAGCAAGGCGATCAGCTCCGAGCTGGGCGCCGTGTGCCCCACCATCGTGGTGCCGGGGCCATGGAGCCGCGCCGACATCAAGTTCCAGGCCGAACAAGTCGCCACGCAGAAGCTGCACAACAGCGGCTTCAATTGCGTGGCCTGCCAGGTGCTGGTGTTGCCACGCCAGTGGGCCCAGAAGGGCGAGTTCGTGTCGGCATTGGAAGCAACGCTGAGTGCCTCTGAAGCGCGCGGTTTGTACTACCCGGGGGCGCAGCAACGGATGGTCGACTTCGCGGCCCACCACCCGACGGCACGGAGCTTGAAGCGTGCGAGTGGCGAGTCCCTGCTGATTGCCACCCTGGACCTCACTCGCCCGGAGGCCAAGACCCGCGAAGTGTTCGCCCCGGCGCTCAGCGTGACCGAGCTCGACGGCGCGGATGCCGAGGCGTATCTGAAAGCCGCCATCAACTTCGCCAACGAGCAGCTCTACGGCACGCTTGGCGCCAACATCGTGATCCACCCGAAGACGATCGCGCAGATCGGGCGCAAGCGCTTCGAGGAGCTGCTGCTGGGCCTGCGCTACGGCACCATCGCCGTCAACACCTGGACGGGCCTGGGCTTCCTGACGGCTTCGGCCACCTGGGGGGCGTTCCCCGGCCACACCCTGGTCGATGTGCAAAGCGGCATCGGCGTAGTGCACAACAGCTTTTTGTTCGACAAGCCGGAGCGCACCGTGGTCGAGGCGCCGTTCAAGCCGTTCCCGCGCAATCTGTTGAGCCTGTCGTTCACGCTGCTGCCACGCCCGCCCTGGTTCATCACCAACCGCAAGGGCGCGATCCTGGGGCGTCTGCTGGTGGCCTTTCAGCATCGGCCGAGCCTGCTGAAGATCCCGCGCATCTTCTTGAATGCGTTGCTGGGTTGATTGAGGCGGCCTTGGGCGTGGCGCGATTCCAGCACGCCTACACTCCCCTCAAAAGCTGATTCAATTTCGCAGACAGCTTGCTTTTCAATGAGGGGCACGCATGCGCCTGAGGTCCAGACTGAGCGGGCACCCGCGAGGCCGGCTCGTGCTGGGCTCGGTGTTCGTTGCGGGCCTGGTGATCACGGCCGTGATCTTCCTGTACTTGCGCGGGGTGGAGTTCGAGCGGGTGCGTGCCCGCCTGGAGCGTGACGCCGCCCTGCCCAGCGAGTTGCTCAAACACAAGCTTGAAGAGGCGCTGCTGGTCACCCGCAGCCTGGGCCTTTTCGTGGCGACATCGAATGACATGACGCGTGAGCGCTTCGCCGCTTTCGTCAAGCCACTCATGCCGCCCGACAGCGAAATCGCCACCATCGCCTGGGTGCCTGAGGTGCCTGCAGATCGCCGCGCCGAGATCGAGCGGCAGATGAGCGCCGAGCAGCGCACGCCCGCCCAGATCTTCGAGATCGGCCCGGCCAAGGCACCGATTCGGGCCCCGCCCCGCAGCGTCTATTACCCGATGCGCCTGCTCGAGGTGTCACGCCCGCAGGAAACCCGGCCCGTCTTGGGTTTCGACATGGGCAGCACCTCGGAGCGCCTGCAGACCTTGCAACGTGCGCGCGACAGCGGGCAGGTTGCCGGCAGTCTGCCCATCGTGCTGGCGGGCAACCAGAAGCCCGGGTTCTTTGCCGTCGCGCCGGTGTACCAGGAGGGCTTGCCCACGGCCACCGTGGCAGACCGGCGCAGCGCTTTGCGCGGTTTTGCCATGGTGGTTTTTCAATCCGACCGCGTGGTGCGCCGCGCGTTCGGCGAGCAGGGTTTGCAAGGCCTGAATTTCAATCTGGTGGATCCCAAGGCACCGGAAGCAACACGCACGATTTTCCGCCAGGCATCGACACAAACCACCACAGGCCTGCGCCTGGGCGTCGATGCGGCGACCCTGGGCGTCACCGACACCTATGACTTCGGCGGCCGCGAATGGCGCACCGTCTTTTCACCCAGCGACGCCTATCTTCGGGCCAACGACTCACGGGTCTACTGGCTGGTGCTGCCCGGTGGACTGCTGTTGACCCTCATCTTGACGGCCTATCTGCGGGCCAGCTTCAGCCTGCAGTCGCGGCTTGAGGCCCAGGTGGCCGAGCGAACTCAGTTGCTGCAGCAAGAGACCCTGCGTGTCCGCGAAAGCGCGGAGCGCTACCGCACGCTGTTCGAGCGTGCGCCCGAGGCGCTCTTCATCCTCGACGTCGATGCCTGGGTGTGGGCAGCCGCCAACCCCAAGGCGAGCGAGCTGACGGGCTACCCGCTGGACACGTTGTTGAAGATGGCGCCGGGACTGATCTACGCCGGCATCCAGGCTGACGGGCAAGAGATCACCGAAAGCATGCACGCGAACAACGAGCGCGTGCTGGCCGGCGAAGAACTGACCTTCGAACGAACGCTGGTGCGCGCCGATGGCTCGAGCGTGCTCTGCGAAGTGCGCGCCGTGCGGCTGCCCGACCCGACGCGGCGGCTCATACGCGGCAGCTTCATCGACATCACCGAGCGGCGGCGCGTGCAGAAAGAGCTAGCGGCGCATCGCGAGCGCCTTGAGGAACTGGTCGCAGCGCGAACGCGTGCACTCAAAGCCGTGCTCTATCAGGCCGAGACAGCCAATCAGGCGAAGAGCACCTTCCTCGCCAACATGAGCCATGAGATTCGCACGCCGATGAACGCCATCATCGGGCTCACGCATCTGCTGCGTCGCGACCAACCGGCGCCGGGCCAGGCCGACCGGCTTGACAAGATCCAGGCTGCCGCCACGCACCTGTTGTCCATCATCAACGACGTGCTCGACATCTCCAAGATCGAAGCCGGCAAGCTCGAACTCGAGGACACCAGCTTCCATCTGGGCGCCATCCTCGACCACGTGCGCTCCCTGATGGCAGATCAGGCGCAGGCCAAGGGGCTCGCGATCGAGATCGATGCAGGCGAGGTGCCGATCTGGTTGCGCGGCGACCCAACCCGCCTGCGCCAGGCACTGCTCAACTACTGCAGCAACGCCATCAAGTTCACCGACCGCGGCGTCATCCGGTTGCGCGCCATGCTGCTCAGCGAGTTAGGCGATGAGCTGCTTGTGCGCTTCGAAGTGCAAGACGCCGGCATCGGTATTTCGGCCGCCAAGCTGCCGAGCCTGTTTCAAGCGTTCGAGCAGGCCGACGCGTCGACCACACGCCAGTACGGTGGCACCGGGCTGGGCCTGGCCATCAATCGGCGCCTGGCATTGTTGATGGGCGGCGATGCCGGTGCCGAGAGCGAGCTCGGCCGCGGCAGCACCTTCTGGTTTACCGCGCGGTTGCGGCGCGCTGAAGGCCCCATGCCGCCCGACGCCAGCGACCGGGCTGGCGATGACGGCGAGGCCAAGCTGCAAAGCCTGTATCGTGGCGCCCGACTGCTGCTCGCCGAAGACGATGCGATCAACCAGGAGGTTGCCTTGGCACTGCTGGAGCGCGCCGGCTTGGTGGTGGACGTGGCCAACAACGGCTTCGAAGCGGTCGAGATGGCCACAGCAACCGCCTACGACCTGATCTTGATGGACATGCAAATGCCCTTGGTAGACGGCCTCACGGCGACGCGCTCCATCCGCACGTTGCCAGGCCGGGCCCACACGCCCATCCTGGCCATGACGGCCAACGCCTACAGCGAAGATCGAATTGCCTGCCAATCCGCCGGCATGAACGACTTCGTGACCAAACCGGTTGATCCGGCTGAGTTCTACAAGGTCTTGTGCAAGTGGCTGGGCAGGTCAGTCCCTCCAGGCGCGTCCTGATGGGTGAGGTTGCTCAGCTGTCCCCCCTGCCTCGGTTTGGGCTGAGCCTGTCGAAGCCAGCGCCGCGCCGTGCTCACCCTTCGACAAGCTCAGGGCGAACGGGACTCTGGCTGGAGCACGTCGCTCATCAACGGCACCCTCAGCCCCCGTTCGCGCCTGTCAGCAGCAACCACGGAATGGCGCGTGCCTGCGGTGCGAATAGCTCGGCATGCGGTG
This sequence comes from Rhizobacter sp., assembly GCA_014379885.1. The sequence continues at coordinate 6,657 of JACMKW010000529.1, read as the reverse complement.
CCACGAACACCTCTGACACGCCACCCGCGGCGCCGGCATCGGCACGGCACTCGTAGACCTGCACACCACGCACGGCCACACGCTCAACCAACTGCGCCTCGGCGATCGGTACCGTGGCCATCTGCGCCACTGCCAAAGCGCCGATCTTCTGCCCCATGGCCAGGCCCACCTCGCCGGAGGTGCGGTAGTGAATGCCGGCCCAGATGCGCGAGTTCGCCACCTCCTGCGTGAAGTCGTCGACCTGCCTCCAGCGGCGCGTGGCGCCCTGGGCGCTCGGGCTACTGGCGCTCAGCACCGGCAACGCACCCGCACCGGCTTCTGCCTGCAGCACAACACCCAGGGTGCCGGCCAGGATGGAATGCGCGCTGGGGTATTCGGGGTGCAAGGGCGGGTCAATCAACGAGGCCCAGGCTGCCTCGGGCTGGGTTGCGTTGTTGCCATCGGCGTCGCCATTGCGAATCGCGGTGATGGGGCGCCAGAAGTTGTAGTGGTACTTGGCGTCGAACACCGCAATCATCGCGTCGTCCATCGCCTGCGTGGCGGTGGCGTAAAAGCGCGCGTTCTGCGCCACGCTGCGGCCCGGCTGGGTGGCCACCGAGCGCAGCACCGCGTGATAGATCGGTGGCAACGAAAACTCCCAGAAGCGCGCCACTTCGGTCTGCTCGGCGCTGCGCTTGCTGCCGGCCTTGGCGCCAAGCGTCTTCACCTCCTCGTAGTCGCGTGCCCACTGCGCGCTCGTCAACGCGGGCGGCGGGCCGGGGCGGAACTGCGATGCGCTCGCCATCAACCACGGCTTGCGCTGCGGCCATTGCGGGGCGGCCATTGCGGCGGTGGGCACGTAGATGCCAGGCGTGGTGTGTGGGCGGTAGCGCTCGGGGGTGGCCGCACCATCATCAGCACGGCGCGCCAGCACGGCCGCTGCAGCTTGCTCGCCCGCGGTGATGCCGGCCGTTTTGGCCGCGCCCTCGGGTAGCTTCGCCAACGCCGCCTGATAAGCCGCGCTGATGGCCGGCTCTTGGGTCGGCATCAGCTTCAGCAGCGTGCTGCGGTTGGCGGCGGCCACAGCCGCGTCAAGTGCGGCCGCATCACCGGGTTGGCGCAGCGCTGCGGCTCTCACCGCCTCGTACACGGCGGTCTGCACCAGGGCCATCACACGGTTGGCCGGTGGCGTGCCGAGCTTGGCGTCAACGATCAGCTCGCCCGCCTTGAGGTTCCAGTCGGTCACCACGTCGGCGCGTGCGTTCAGTGTGAAAACGATCAGGCAGCCGGCCATCAGCGCGGCTTTTCCGTTTGAGAAGTTCATGTTGTTGTCTCGCTGAGGTTTCACTTGCGAGTGATCACGATTTGCAGGTACTCGCTCGGCGCGACCAGGGTGTTGTCATCAGCGCGGTTGAAACGGGCAAGGAGCGCAAGCAGGTCTGCGGTCAAGGCGGGCTGCTTGTCGGCGTCGAGTGCGGCAAAGGCCTTGAGCACCGGGCCGTAGTAGGTCTTGAACACGTCGAGCCAATGTTCGGGCGAGCGGTAGCGCATGACGAACTGGCGTGGCTCGGCGAGGATGTCGCGAGCCTCGGTCTCGAACAGCTCGGCGAGGCGCGCACGGGTGCCCCACAGCGCGGGTGACTGCACACCAGCCGGCGGCGGCACGTGTTTGCCGATCGTCTTGAAGAGCTGGCCGATGAAACCATCGGGCGTCCAGTTGGCCATGCCGATCTTGCCGCCCGGCTTGCACACACGTAGCAGCTCGCTGGCCACACGCGGCGGGTTGGGTGCAAACATGCAACCGAAGGTGGAGACCACGGCGTCGAAGCTGGCGTCGTCGAACGGCAGGGCCTCGACATCGGCCTCGCGGAAGTCGATGTGGGTCAAGCCCTCGGCGGCGGCGCGCTTGCGGCCAAGCTCCAGCAGCGCGGGCACATAGTCGGTGGACGTGACTTCGCACCAGCGGCGGGCCGCGGCGAGTGTCACGTTGCCGTTGCCCGCGGCCACGTCGAGCACACGCTGGCCGCCGCGCAGGTCGAGCGCTTCGCACAGCGACTCGCCGACGATCTGCAAGGTGGTGCCGACGACGGCGTAATCGCCCGAAGCCCAGGCGGCTTTCTGGCGGGTCTTGATGGCGTTGAAGTCGGGGGTTGCGGTTTCAGGTGCTTTGGCCGCGGCGGCGGTAGAGAATGCGTTCATGGAATTTGCTCCGAAGGTTCAATGGGCAGTGCCGTGCCCCGCAGTGCGGGGCCGGGAGGCGGCGGCTGCAGCCGTCGAAGCGAACTGTCGAACCCGTGCGTGGAAATCAGCGTGGTAATGGACGTGGAAACGGGCGTGGAATCTCTGCGCCTTCAGCTGCTGGGCCCGCTCGTCGCCAGCCGCGACGGCACCGTGTTGCCACTGCCTTCATCGCGCAAGGTGCGGGCGTTGGCCGCTTACCTGGTGCTGGCCACGCACGAAATTTCACGCAGCCATTTGTGCGAGCTGCTGTGGGACTTGCCCAACGACCCGCGCGGTGAGCTGCGCTGGTGCCTGAGCAAGCTGCGCGGCGTGCTCGACGAGCCCGGCCGCCCGCGCCTGCTGGCCAACGGCGATGCGCTGCGCCTGGACTTGGCCGACTGCAGCGTTGATGCGCTGCAAGTGGCCCACACGCTGCAAAGCGGCATCACGACGCTCGACCTTGACGCCCTGCGCGCACTGGTAGCGCAGTTTCGGGGTGACTTCCTGGAAGGCCTGGACATTCCCCGCAGTGCCGCCTACGGCGCCTGGCTGACTGCCCAGCGCCGGCGCTTTCGTGCGGCCCGGGTGGCGGTGCTGGAGCGCCTGGCACTGGCGTTGCCACGCGGCTCGGCAGAGGCCATCACCACCATCGAAGCCTGGCTTCGCCTGGCCCCGTTTGACAGCCGCGCACACGAGCAGTTGTTCGACGCGTTGGCCGAAGGGGGCCGTTTGCGCGAGGGCGATGAACACCTGGCCGCCACCGCGCGGCAGTACGACGCCGAAGGGCAAGACTGGGCGCCCATCGGCCACGCATGGCGAGCTGCCAAGCAGCGACACGCCGCGCCCTTTGCTTCGCTCATCGTGACAGCCGAGAAGCCTCTGATCAGCGTGCCAGAGCCATCGACCACCCCACGCCGCGCCTCGCTGGCCGTCATGCCCTTCACCGACCGCAGCCGTGGCGTGACGGCGCGCGGCGGGTTGGGCGACGGCCTGGCGCACGACATCATCACGCGCCTGGCCAAGCTGCGCAGCATGTTCGTGATTGCACAGGGCTCGGTGTTCGCACTTGACGAACGCCATGTGGGTGCCGAAGACGCCGGCCGCCGCCTCAACGTGGACTACGTGGCCGGCGGCTCGCTGCGGCACGAAACCGGCGGGCGTGTCAGCGTGACGGTGCAGCTGACTGAAACACGCAGCGCACGCGTGCTGTGGGCCGAGGTGTTCACCGGCAAGCAGGGCGACACCCTGGGCTGGCTCGACGAGATCGGCGACCGCATCGTCGCGGCGGTGGCCAGCCAGATCGAGGTGACCGAGCGCAACCGCGCCATCCTGAAAGCGCCCAATTCGCTCGATGCCTGGGAGGCCCACCACCGCGGCTTGTGGCACATGATGCGTTTCAACCGCGAAGACAACGAGCAAGCGCGGCATTTCTTCGCCAACGCGGTGCAGCTGGATCCTACTTTCGCGCGGCCCCAGGCCGGCCTCTCGTTCACGCATTTTCAAGATGCGTTTCTGGGCTGGGCCGAGCGTGATGGTGCAGTGGAAGCGGCGTACCGCACGGCCTCGCAAGGCTTGATGGCCGACGACCTCGACCCCGCAGCGCACTGGGCTCTGGGCCGCGCGCAGTGGCTGCGCGGGCATTTGCGCGAATCGCTGGCCGAGCTGGACACCTGCATCGACCTGAGCCCCAACTTTGCGCATGGCCACTACACGCTGGCCTTCGTGCACGCGCAGTCGGGTGACCCGCAGGCGGCCATTCGCGAGTCAGACCACTCGCGCGCGCTGAGCCCTTTCGACCCGATGCTGTTCGCCATGATGGGCGCCCGTGCGATGGGGCTGATGCGACTGGCCCAACATGACGAAGCGGCCGATTGGGCAGTCAAGGCGGCAGCGCGGCCCAACGCCCATGTGCACATCCAAAGCATCGCCTTGCACTGCCTGATGTTGGCTGGCCGCCACCAGGAAGCCCGGCCCATCGCCGCAGCCATCCAGCGTGCCCAACCGGGCTACGGGGTGGAAGACTTTCTGGCGGCCTTCCGCTTCGCCCCCGATGGCGAGGCCTTGATCAGACAGGCAGCGAAGCAAGCCGGGTACCCGTAAAGACAAAGCCGTTGGGGGCATTGGCACGCCTTCTGCTAGCCATCTTGCATACAAGAAGGCATGCACACAAACGGGGCGCCCGCCAATGTCTGAACCCAGAACCCTTTCGGAGTTGCAGCACGCGCTGCGCGCAGGCACCTTGACGGTGCGCCAGCTGATGCTGCGTTTCAGGGGCGAGCAATCGCATCAGGCCGCAGCCGCCTGGATCTCGCTGCTGCCCGACGACGTGCTGATGGCCCAGGCCGACGCCTGCGACGCCAAGCTGCTGGCCCTGGGCCCGGCGGCACTCGATGCACAACCGCTGCTGGGCCTGCCCTTCGGCGTCAAAGACAACATCGACGTGGCCGGCCTGCCCACCACGGCCGCGTGCAAGGGCTTCGCCACCGCACCCGCCACGGCGCACGCCACAGCGGTGCAACGGCTGGTCGATGCGGGTGCCATTGCAGTCGGTAAGACCAACCTCGACCAGTTCGCCACCGGCCTGGTGGGCACACGCTCGCCTTATGGCGCGGTGCCCAACAGCTTTGATTCGTCGCGCGTGAGCGGCGGCTCCAGCTCGGGCTCGGCCTATGTGGTGGCCATGGGCCAGGTGCCGTTTGCGCTGGGCACCGACACAGCCGGTTCGGGCCGCGTGCCCGCCGGCTTCAACAACATCGTGGGCCTGAAACCCACGCCCGGCCGCGTGGGCACGGGCGGCTTGCTGCCGGCCTGCCGCAGCATCGACTGCGTGGCGGTGCTCGCGCTCACGGTGGACGACGCCGCACAGGTGCTCGCGCTGATCGAAGGGCCCGATGCGAGCGATGCTTACAGCGATTTCCAGCCCGGCCCGGCGCGGCTGAAAGCCGTGTTGCGCGTGGGCATTCCGGCGCGGCCGGTGTTCAGTGGCGACGCCGGCTACCGCGCCCTGTTCGCCAACGCGGCAGCCCACGTGCAAGCACTGGGGCATGAGGTGGTGCCGCTGGACTTTTCGCCACTGCACGCGACGGCCGAGCTGTTGTACGGCGGGCCCTGGGTGGCCGAGCGCCACGCGGTGGTGCAAAAGCTGCTCGAACAAGATCCCAAGGCCTTCGACCCGTCGGTGCGCGCCATCGTCGAAAGCGCACGTGGCTTCACCGCCACCGACGCCTTTCGAGGCCTCTACAAGCTGCGCGAGGCTCAGCGCGACACCCAGGCCATCTGGCAGCAGGTCGACGTGCTGATGGTGCCCACCGCACCCGGCCACCCCAGCATGGCCGAGGTGGCCGCCGACCCGATCGGCGCCAACGGGCAGTTGGGCACGTACACCAACTTCGTGAACCTGCTCGGCTGGTGTGCGCTGGCCCTGCCCTTCGGCTTCACCGAGCGCCAATTGCCGTTTGGCGTGACCTTCATCGCACCCGCGGGCTACGACACCGCCTTGGCGCGCTTTGGCGCCGGCTGGCAGGCGCAGCTCGATCTGCAGCTGGGCGCACTGGGCCGCACGGGCGGCATCAACGCAGTGTTGACCCGGCCACCGGCCAGTGCGCCCACGCTGGCGCTGGCGGTGGTGGGCGCACACCTGAGCGGCCTGCCACTCAACAGTCAACTGACCGAACGCGGTGCCCACCTGCGCGAAGCCACCACCACGGCCGCGCAGTACCGCTTCTTCGCCTTGACCGGCACCAAGCCGCCAAAGCCCGGCCTGCTGCGAGTGGTGTCGGGCGGTGCCGCCATTGCCGTCGAGGTGTGGGAGGTGCCGCTCTCGGCCATGGGCTCTTTTCTTGCACTGATCCCACCGCCTCTGGGGCTGGGCAGCGTGGCATTGGCTGACGGCAGTTCGGTGCACGGCTTCATCTGCGAGCCGTATGCGCTGGAAGGCGCGAAAGACATCACCTCGTTCGGCGGCTGGCGGGCCTATCTCGCATCGCCGCAGTCGCATCTCTGAACTCTCAGCCCTTGCCTTTCTTCGTCACCGTCCCACTGACTTGCCTTTTCACCCGGAGACTTCCATGAGCACCGACAAGCCTTTCAACATCCGCCGGCGCAGCCTGGTCACCGCGGGCGCCGTGCTCGCCTTGGGCGCGCCCGCCATCCTGCGGGCCCAGAGCGGCCCGAAGATCCGCATCGGCTACTGGCCCATCGCGGCGGGCCTGCCGTTCTACACCGCCATCGAGCTGGGCTACTTCAAGGAGGCTGGCCTCGATGTGGAGCCGCTCAAGTTCGCCGGCGCCCAGCAGGTGATGGAGGCGGTGCTGTCGGGCCGCGCCGATGGCACCTCGAACGGCACCGGTTCGGCCAACATCGCCATCGGCGAGATTGCCGCGCCCGGCACCTTCAAGATCTTCTGCTCCAACCCGAGCAACGTGAAAAACGTGCTCGACGAAGTGATCGTGCCGGTGG
>JACMKW010000528.1 GCA_014379885.1 Rhizobacter sp. | reverse complement strand
CAGCGCGGCGCTTGCGTGGGCGTTGTGATCCAGGAGTGCCCACCGATGCAGCGGCCTCCGGCGCAGGAACCGCGGCCAGCACAGCGGCCACCGCAGACTCGGAACGGTCGGGAACCCAGCCTTCTTCGGCAGGCTCGTTGGCCGCCGCAACCGCACCGCGCGCGGGTGGGTCGGCAAACACCAGGAAGTTGCGCGACAGGTTGGCCGGGCAGCCCACATGCAGGTTGATGTTGACCACGGGTTCGTCGACAGGCACGGTGGTCGTCACACGCACACGGCGCTCACCCGTGGTGGCCAAAGTTTCAAGCCGGATGCGGATCAGGGCGTTGGGGAGTGCACGATCGCCGAGGCTGACTTCCGCCTTGATGCACGTAGCTTCGAGCCTGTCGTTCGGGTCGAGCCGCAACCCGATCACAAAGCTCAGCGGTTGGCCCAGCATGGCGCTCGACGCCACCTTGCCAAACCCCAGCGCCGTCGCTTGGCCCGCACTCAATACAAGAGCAAGAATGAGCGCGAGCGAGGTCAGGAATCTCTGCATTCGATGGGGCAGTCGGATAGCAATTGACTCTAGCATGAAGTGACGTATTTTCAGAGGTAAACCAGGCCCCCGCACAGGCGTAACCATGCAGCGTGACACAATCGTCCGTGCGAGTTGCGCGCGCCCTCACATCGTCCACCCATGCCCTCTGAACTGCACGCCGAACGACGCGAAGGCACTCTGGTGCTGACCATCAGCCACCCCGCTTCACGTAACGCACTGTCGGAGCAGGTCTTCGCGGCCGGCGTGGAAGCCCTCGACGTGGCTGAATCCGACGACTCGGTGCGCTGCATCGTGCTGCGTGGTGAAGGCGCTCATTTCTCCGCTGGTGGCAACCTGCAGCAACTCAAGGCCAACCGCAAGGCTGACGCCGAGGTGCAAGGTGCAATGCTCCAGAGCTTCCACGACTTTGTCGAAGCGCTGCGCGTGTTCCCCAAGCCTGTGATCGCTGCCGTTGAAGGGGCAGCCGCAGGCGGCGGCTTCTCACTCGCATTGGCCTGCGACCTGATCGTGGCCGCAGACAACGCCAAGTTCATCCTGTCTTATGGGCGCATCGGCCTGTCGCCTGATGGCGGCGCGAGTTGGCACTTGATGCAGCGTGTGCCACGCAGCCTGGCGCTGCAGCTGCTGTGGTTGTCTGAGCCCATCACGGCTCAGCAGTTGCACGCTCACGGCATCGTCAATTGGATCACTGCGAGTGGACAGGCGCTGACGCAGGCGCTTGAAGTAGCCGATCGTCTTGCGCAGTGCGCGCCGAACGCGATCGCCAGTGCCAAAGAGCTTGTCAACCAGTGGCCCGAGCGCAGTCTCGCGCAACAGCTCGATGCCGAGCGCGCACATTTTCTGGAGAACTTTTTTCACGCCAACGGCGGCGAAGGCCTTCAGTCCTTCCTGGACAAACGAGCACCTCGCTTTGAGTGAGTGCAACGCCGCACGATCTGTCGCGTCAGAGACAAAACATGCATAACCCCGTTCTTACAATCGACGAGCTGTCCAACATCGAGTCAGGCTCGTGGTTCTCCAAACTCTCGCAGCCATTGCGCGAAGCCATTCTGTCGAGAGCACATGTGCGTCGCCTGGCCGATGGCGCCATGCTCTCGTCACGCGGCGCGTCGCCCGACTCCTGGTGTGGTGTGGCCAAGGGTGCGGTGCGAGTAAGTTCGGTTTCGCTCTCGGGCAAGGAAATCACCCTCACCTACGTGGAGCCCGGCGTGTGGTTCGGCGACATCTCGCTGTTCGACAACTT
>JACMKW010000012.1 GCA_014379885.1 Rhizobacter sp. | reverse complement strand
GTATCCAGGCGCGCGAGCGGTTTGCCGGCGATTCTCCAGTCTTTCGGGTCTTTCAGCGCCACCTCGGTGGGAGGCGTGAGTTGGGCCGCGGCCAGCGCCACCTTGCCGTAGCTGGTTTTGCGTCCGGTCGGCGTGTGCGTGATCACGCTGGCAGCGGCGCTGCATTCGGAGGCTGGCACCTTCCACTCGTTGGCCGCTGCCTGCACAAGCATCGTGCGGGCCGTGGCACCGCCCTTGCGCACGTACTCGTGCGACTCGCGGATGCCGCGGCTGCCGCCGGTGGAGAAGTTGCCCCACACACGTTTGCGCGCCAGGCTCTGGCCCGGCGTGGGGTACTCGGTGGTCACCTTGGCCCAGTCGCAGTCCAGCTCTTCGGCCACCAGTTGCGCCAGGCCGGTGAGCGAACCCTGGCCCATCTCCGAGCGGGCGATGCGGATCACCACCGTGTCGTCGGGCTGCACCACCACCCAGGCGTTGATCTCGGGCGAGCCGGCCGTGGTGGCGGCTTTGGCGAAAGGGATGTGGAATGCGACCACAAGCCCGCCGGTGGCCCCAATGAACTCTCTACGAGACAGCACGGCGCTCATGCTTCACCCCCATCGATGTGCTGGATGTGGCTGGCCGCACGCTTCATGTCGCCACCCTTGGCCGCTGCCTTGATGGCAGCACGTACGCGGTTGTAGGTGCCGCAGCGGCAGATGTTGGTCATGGCGTCGTCGATGTCGGCATCGCTCGGGTTGGGCTTGGCCTTGAGCAGCGCACTGGCCGCCATGATCATGCCGGCCTGGCAGTAGCCGCACTGCGGCACATCGAGTGCGGCCCAGGCTTGTTGCACCGGGTGATCGCCCTTCGGCGACAGGCCTTCGATGGTGACGATCTTCTCGCCCGCCGCCAGGGTGGACACCGGCCGCACGCAGCTGCGTGTGGGCACACCGTCGACGTGCACCGTGCAGGCGCCGCACTGCGCGATGCCGCAGCCGTACTTGGTGCCGGTGAGGCCGAGCTGTTCGCGCAGCACCCACAGCAAAGGGGTGTCGGGCTCGGCTTCATAAGTGAGGCGTTTGCCGTTGACGTTGAGCGTGGGCATGGAGCGTCTCCTTCTTGGGTGGTGGGAGCATGCGACAAGGTGAAAACCATGGCAAGCCAAGGGGTGGGTCAGCCGGGCGCCCAGCGCCACCCACCCACCACCCACCACCCAACCGCTCAGGTTGAGCGGTTCGGGGCGTGCAGAAACTGCGGGTTCGGCGCAATATGCCGCGTCCGCCCTGAGGAGACAAACCCACATGAATCCGAAGATTCCCATGCGCCTCGCGATGAGCACGCTCCTCGCCTGCAGCGCAACCATCACCTACGCCCAACCCACCACCTCCACCTTGCAACAACGCTCCCTCGCCGCCACCTGCGCTGCCTGCCACGGAACCGACGGCCGCGCCGTGAGCGGCGCCGGCATGATGGCCTTGCGTGGCCTCGACAAGACCTACCTCGTCACCCAGCTCAATGCGTTTCGAGACGGCACCCGGCCCGCCACGGTGATGCAGCAGATCGCCAAGGGCTACACCCCCGAGCAGATCGAACAACTGGCCGCGTACTTCGCGGCGCAAACGCGATGAGGCGCCGCGAGCTCTTGGCGGGCGGTGCCTTGCTGGGCCTCGGTGCGTGCGCCACGCCGCTCGCTGTACCCAGCAGTGCCAAGGTGGTGGTCATCGGCGGGGGCTTCGGTGGCGCCACGGCGGCGCGTTATGTGCGGCTGCTGTCCAACTACCAGATCGACGTGGTGCTGATCGAGCCGCAGGTGAGCTTCGTGTCTTGCCCGGTTTCCAACCTGGTGTTGGGCGGCACACGCACGTTGGCTGATCTCACCAGCTCTTACGACGCGCTGGCTTCGCGCCACGGTGTGCAGTGGGTGCGCGATACGGCGGCTGCCATCGACGCCGCGAAGAAGACGGTCGCGCTGGCGTCTGGCCCCACCATTCGCTACGACAAATTGGTACTGTCACCCGGTGTGGAGTTGATGCTTGACGAGGTGCAGGGTTTGCGTGCCGCGCAGGCCTCGGGCCAGGTGCTGCAAGCCTGGAAGGCCGGTGTCGAAACCACTGCCTTGCGCCGCCAGCTCGAAGCCATGCCCGATGGCGGCGTGTACGCCGTCACCATCCCCGAAGCCCCCTACCGCTGCCCGCCCGGCCCCTATGAGCGGGCGAGCGTGATCGCTGCCTATTTCAAGCGCGCCAAGCCAAGATCGAAGGTGCTGATCCTGGATGCCAATGCCGACGTGACCTCCAAGCCAACCCTGTTCAAGAAAGCCTGGAGCGAGCTCTACCCGGGCATGGTGGAGTACCGGCCGCTGCACAAGGTGACCGGCGTTGATGCGGCGGCGCGCACGCTGCGCATCGAGGTTCAAGACGATGTGAAAGCCGACGTGCTCAACGTGCTGCCGCCCATGCGCGCCGGCACGCTGGCCCAGCAAGCGGGGCTTGCGAATGCAGCGGGTCGCTGGTGCCGCGTCAACTTCATCGACTTTGAGTCGACTGCCGCCAAAGACATCCACGTGCTTGGCGATGCCACGCTGAGCGCCCCCGGCATGCCCAAGAGCGGCCACATGGCCAACGGCCACGGCAAGGTGGCGGCCGCGGCCATCGTGGCGCAACTGTCGGGCATCGAGATCAACCCGCAGCCCATGCTCACCAACACCTGCTACAGCTTCGTCGACGACACGAACGCCATCCACGTGGCCAGCGTGCACGAGTACGTGGCGGCCGACAAGACCTTCAAGGCGGTGGCCGGCTCGGGTGGGGTTTCAGCGCAGCGCAGCGAGGCAGAAGGGACTTACGCGTTTGGCTGGGCGAAGAACATCTGGGCCGACACGTTGGGGTGAGGGCACTCCCGCTGTTCGCGCTGAGCCTCCTTTTCGTTCACCCTGAGCCTCCCCTTCCGTTCACCCTGAGCCTGTCGAAGGGCCCTGTGCACGGCGCGGGCTCCCTTCGACAGGCTCAGGGCGATCGGGGCTACAGGCTCACCCCGAACGGAAGGGGAGAAACAAGCCGCCTCAGCCGCGTCAGCTCGCGGCGCCAGGCACCGGCAGCCCGAACTTGTTTTTCAGAGCGTCGATCAGCGCAGGCACATCGTTCTCTTCGTCGTCAAAGAAAACGGTGTTCATGCCCAGCGCCTGCGGCGCGAAGAGGTTGCCCGGGCTGTTGTCGATGAACAGTGCCTCTTGGGGCGTAACGCGCAGATGGTTCAAGGCGTGCAAGAAGATGGCTGCGCTGGTCTTGTCGCTGCCCACGTCAGACGACACCACGATCGGGTCGAACAGTGCATCCAGGCCTTGGTAGGTTCGCAAGTGCGCGATCCGGTCTTGTTTGTTGTCGGTGACGATGCCGAGCTTGCAGTGACCTTTCAGCGCCAGGGCCAGCTGCCACATGCGCTTGTTCAGCGGCGTGCTCTCGAATGCGTTCACCAGCAGCGCAGGGTTGATGTCGCGGCCCAATCTCTTGCACACGTCAGGCCATATCTCTGCGTGCGAAATCCGCCCCAGATTCAAGTCGTGGTTGTAGGGCCGAAACGCTTCGCGCAGCGCATCAAGGCCGATGCCCGTCTGCTCGCTCAGGTAGCGGTGGGTCGTCAGCGAGCCCGTCTTGTCCATCGTGAGCACACCGTCGTAGTCGAACAAGACCGCCTTGATCAACGGGCCGCCTCGGGACTGGGTTGCGTGCCACTCAGCAGCGGCAAGTACAGCGGGTGCTGCGACACGGTGTTGTGCGACACGCGCGGCAGCACACGCAGCGTGGCCCGGCCGGGGCCGAAGCGGGCGAAGAGCTGCTCGGTGCTGGCGCGCGGAATCACCTCATCGTTTTCGGCAGCAATCAGCAGCGTGGGCGCTTTCACGGTGGCCACATAGCGCCACGATTCGAACTTGTCGGTGAGCAACCAGCGCACTGGGAAATATCGGAACTGCTGCACCGCCAGCTCCTGCAGGCTGTCATAAGGCGTGACCAGCACCAGCCGCGTCACCGGCCGCTGGCTCGCCAGCCGCACCGCCACGCCTGTGCCCAGGCTGCGACCGATCACCACCACGTTGGGGTGCCTGGCGTGCACGCTGTCAAACAAGGCCAGCGCGTCTTCGGTGATCGCAGCCTCAGTCGGCTTTCCGCCACTGCCGCCGTAGCCACGGTAGTGCAGCAGGTAGAGCGCGTGCTGTGGAAAAGCCTCGGCGAGCGGTTGCAGGCTTGGCGACACGTCTTCACCATTGCCACCGAAGTAGATGACGGCATCTGGGCCGGTGTGTTCACGCACGCTGGCGAGCAGGTCGGGCCGAACCTCGATCACCGGTGTGTCCACCGCGTGCGCCTGGGGGAAGTAGATCAACGAGCGCTGGAACAGATACAGCGCGCCGCAGGCAGCTGCGTAAATGAGAACGACGATGCTGAAGATCAGGGTGGCCAAACGACGCATCAGGTTGACTTGCGGTGATAGGTGAGCGCAGCGGCAATGCAATACGCCAGCGCATCGGTGGGCACGGCCCCGGTCTCATCGAATACCAGCGCACGATTGCCTTCAAAGGTGAAGTCGTCGGGAAACATCGTTCGGAAAGTTTCGACCAGCGTGGTCTGGCAGTTGAAGTACATCGCGTACTGCGTGGGCCGCTTCTTGTTCCAGCCAATGCGCACCGTGCTGCCGCTCTTGCTCTGCGAGGTGAGGTAGGCGGGCTCGCCCCACTTGAGCGTTTCTTCCAGCGCGCCCACGCCGGGTGTGGTGGCGGCCGTGTCAAAAATGAGCTGGCGCAGGCGCAGCAGTTTGCGTCGCACGCCCGTCGGAAACGCTTCGAAGGCCTGCGCCACCGCGGGGCTTTGGAAAGGCGTCACGGGCGGTCTTTGAGCGCGTCGGCAATGAAGGCGGACCACACCGTGTCGGGTTGCCACAGGTCACGCATCAAATCGAAAGCGCTGTCGGGGTCGGCGCCTTGGCGCAGCACGCGGTACAGCCCCACAAAGGCCGAGACGCGCATGTTGGCCGCGCAGTGCACCCACACCCGTTCGCCGCGGTGCGCTTCCATCGCGTCGAAGAAGGCCAGCAGGTCGGCCCGCGTGGGCGAACCAAACTGCACCGGAATGTGCACGTAGTGCATGCCCAACGAGTGCACCGTGCCTTCTTCGTCGGGCAGCGAGTAGCGCTTGTCGTCGTGCAGCGCGAGGTTGATCACGGTCTGGAAACCGGCCTGCGCAATCTCGGCCAGTTGCGCCGCCGTGGGCTGGCCCGAAGTGCCGAGCGTTTCATCAACAGCGCGGTAGTTGTAGATCATGGCCAAGGGGTTGTTCATGGGGTGTGCTCCTGTGTCGGCGCCTGCGTTCACGCCGCTGGTTTGCCATACAACATCATCTGCGTGCAGCGAAAGAGTGCAATCGTCTTGCCCGTCTCGCGGTGGGTGACGACCGAGTCCCACACCTGCGTGGTCTTGCCCAGGTGCACGGGCTTGGCGGTGCAATCGATCGTGCCTTCGAGTGCAGTGCCGAGGTGGTTGGATTTCAGCTCAATGGTGGTGAAGCCCACCGCGCCTTCAGGCAGGGTGGCCAGGCAGCCACATCCGGCGGCAGTGTCGGCCAGCGTGACCACGCTGCCTGCGTGCAGGAAACCGTTGGGCGCCATCAGCGACCGGGCGATCGGCAGCTCGGCTCGGACTTCCGTGGCGCCGATGTGCGTGATGACGATGCCGAGGTGGCCCGGCAAATTGTTGGCGCCACGCGCGTTGAATTGCTCGGCTGTGACCATGTGGCTCGTCGGTGAGGTGGAGTTGCCCATTCTGCCGGCTGCGGCGCAAGACTCAAGCGCGGCGCTGCGTCAGTGAGCCGATCTCCACTTCGCCGCAGCGGTATTGCGCGCTGTGCCACGCTGCGCCAAAGGCTCGCCCCACGAGGTCAGGCCATGCACGCACGGAGACAACAAGCACATTCACTCATGCGCTGGGCCGGTCTGGCCCTCGCTGCCGGGTTTGCTTTGCTCGCATTGGCCGTGGGTTGGCAGATCGGGCGCTATGCCGAAGCAGCACATTCGCCGCACGCTGCACCCACGCAGCCAGTCGCAGCCGCAGCCGCTGCCGTGCCGGCGCCACGGAT
>JACMKW010000527.1 GCA_014379885.1 Rhizobacter sp. | reverse complement strand
CGGGTGCCAATTTCCTTGGCGGTTTGATCCACCGCATTGCGAACCTCAACGAGGTTCGGGTCTAACACGGCGTCGAAGCTGGGCATGTGTCAAATCTCAGTCTGCTGGATAGAGGAAAATTCTGCCATGCAAATCGAATCGGGCGTCAACTTGAAACCCTATAACAGCTTCGGCCTTCCCGCCGTCGCCCAGACCCTGGTACGCGTGGCGAGCGACGCCGACGTGCGCCTGGTGGTCGACCACCCGCAGCTCGGGCGCGCGCCAAAGTTCATCCTCGGCGGAGGCAGCAACATCATCCTCACGCGCGACATGCCGCAGGTGGTGCTCAAGGTCGAAGTCATGGGCAAACGCTTGGTCGAAGAGCGCCCCAACGCATGGATCGTGGAAGCCGGCGCCGGTGAGAACTGGCACGACCTCGTGGCCTGGACGCTTGCGCAGGGCCACCCGGGGCTGGAAAACCTGGCCTTGATCCCCGGCACGGTGGGGGCCTCGCCGGTGCAAAACATCGGCGCCTATGGCATCGAGCTGAAAGACCGCTTCGAGTCGCTTGACGGGGTCGATCTGCTGACCGGCCGCAGCGTGACCTTGGGCAGCGATCTCTGCGCTTTTGGCTACCGCGACAGCGAGTTCAAGCACTCGCTGGCGGGCCGCGTGGTGATCACCCGCGTTCGCTTTCGCTTGCCCAAACCTTGGCAGCCGGTGCTGGGCTACCTGGAGCTGGAGCGCAAGATGCTTGAGACCGGCACGTTCACGCCGACCCCGCAGCAGGTATGCGATTGGGTCTGCGCCATTCGCCGCGCCAAGCTGCCCGACCCGGCGCAAGTGGGCAACGCAGGCAGCTTTTTCAAGAATCCGGTGGTCACGCCAGAACAATGCCGCGACATCATCGGCCGCGACCCCGAGATCGTTCACTACCCGATGCCCGATGGCAGCATGAAGCTCGCGGCGGGCTGGATGATCGACGCCTGCGGCTGGAAGGGCAAGACGGTGGGCCGCGCGGGTGTGTATGAGAAACAGGCGCTGGTGCTGGTGAACCGGGGGGGAGCGATCGGCTCAGAGGTGATGACCTTGGCGCTGGCCATTCAGGAGAGTGTTTACGGTCGGTTCGGCATTCGGCTGGAGCCCGAGCCGGTGGTGGTGTAGCTCAGCGCGCCACGCCCGCTCCGGCCTCGAACCAGCGCTTCAGCACGTCACGTTCCTCCATCGTCATCTGGGTGGCATTGTTGATGGGCATCACCTTGAGCACGACGGCCTGCTGGTAAGCCGACTGCGCATGGCGCACCAGCAGCTCAGGTGTGTGCAACTGAATGCCTTTGCTTGCCAGTTGCTCGTTGTGGCACATCGTGCAACGCTGCGTCACCACTTGCTGCACCTGGGCAAACGTGGGCGGTGCGTTCGGCGCGGCCGCACCCGGCGAAGCCACCGGCATGCCGGCGGTGACCACCCCCACCAGCAGTACCGCTCCCACGATGGCATAGGCCCAGGGCACCGGCTGCCCGGTCGCCAGCGCCCTGTGCCGCAATACGAACGACTGGCGAATCAAGGCCCCGGCCAGCATCATCACCACCAGCACCAGCCAGTTGTAGCGCCCGCTGTAGAGAAACCCATAGTGGTTGCTCAGCATCGTCAGGATCACCGGCAGCGTGAAGTAGGTGTTGTGCACGCTGCGCTGCTTGCCGCGCTTGCCGTGAATCGGGTCAACCGGTTGCCCAGCGCGCAAGGCCGCCACCACCTTGCGCTGCCCGGGAATGATCACCATCAACACGTTGCCGCTCATGGTGGTGGCCATCATCGCGCCCACCAGCAAAAAGGCCGCGCGGCCGGCGAACAAATGGCATGACAGCCATGACGCAAACACGACGAGCGCAAACACCAGCACACCGACGATGGCGTCCCCATGCTTGCGCTGGCCGAACAGGCGGCAGACGCCGTCGTAGATCGCCCAGAACGCGATGAAAAACCCGAGGGATGTGCTGACCGCCGCTGCCGGTGACCAGTCGAACACGTTCTTGTCGATCAGGAATGTGCTGGCGTTGAACAGGTACAGCACCGTGAACAGCGCAAAGCCAGTGAGCCAGGTGGAGTAGCTTTCCCACATCGACCAGTGCAGCTTCTCGGGCAGCCGGGCCGGTGACACCGGGTACTTCTGCTGGTGGTAGAAGCCGCCGCCGTGCACGGCCCACATCTCGCCACCGATGCCCTTGTCGCGCTCCTTCGGGTCTTGCGGTGGCGTCAGCCCGTTGTCCAGGCCCACGAAGTAGAACGAGGCACCAATCCAGGCGATGCCGGTGATGACGTGGGCCCAGCGCAGCAGCAGGTTGAGCCAGTCAAAGAGGTAGGCATCCATGTGTATACAGTTCCAGCGCCTTTTCAGCTGCCGCGGTAAGTGGAATAGGCCCAGGGACTGGCCAGCAAAGGCACGTGGTAGTGCTGCAGTGGGTGCGACATGCCGAAGTCAATGGGCACGGCGTCTACAAACGGCGGTTCGGGCAAGGCGACGCCGCGCCCGCGAAAGTACGCCGCCACCTCGAACAGCAACCGGTAGGTGCCCGTCTTGAAGTTGCTCTCGTCGAGCAGGAGCGAATCAGCCCGGCCGTCGTGGTTCAAGGCGAGCTGTTTGAGCAGCACGGGCTGCCCGGCGTCAACGCGATAAAGCGCTACCAGCATGCCAGCGGCGGGGCAGCCGTTCATCGTGTCGAGCACATGCGTGGTGAGCTGACCCATGGTTCTCTCCTTCAAAAAACGGGTTGCAAGAACGGCAAAAGTGTATACAGTTTGTCGGCCATCTCAAAGCCGCAGATTCGATTTCGCAGCCATGCCCCGCGCCACCGCCAATCTGAGAGCCATCCACCCGCCGGGGCGTGGCGCAGCGCGTGCAGCCAAGAAGCAAGTTCCGCGCACAGCCGCTCAAGCTGACGACGCCAGCTTGCAAACCACCACCCGGCGCATTGCCGAGTCCATCACCGCCGCCATCGTCGAGCGCCGGCTGATGCCCGGCACCAAGCTGGCCGAGCAAAAGATCGCCGACATCTTCAAGGTCTCGCGCACCATCGTGCGGCAGGCGCTGCATCAGTTGAGCCGCGACAAGCTCGTCACGCTGGAGCAGGCACGGGGCGCGCGCGTGGCGCAGCCAAGCGTCGAAGAGGCG
>JACMKW010000526.1 GCA_014379885.1 Rhizobacter sp. | reverse complement strand
GTCGCGCCCAGCAATTGGTGGGGCGATGCCTCAGGGTCGATGGGGCCTGCCGGCGATGGCATCTCGGCAGGTGTGGATGCCTCGACGCCACTGCCGACCGCGCCCGCACTCGGGTACTAAAGGTTCAGGGCAACGCTGAACTCATCGCCGGCGAGAGGCTCAGCGCACCGGTGCCAGCGACTCCGCCGCCGCCACGATCTGCGCCGTGAGCTGGGGCGGGTTGAAGTGCTTGTACTTCGCAGCCATGGCACGCGCCCCGGCCACATGGGCGCCGTCGGGGCGCATCAGCTCGGCGATCAGCGCCCGATAGTCAACCGGACGAGCCAGCGACGCGGCGTTGATGCCTACGCCAAAGCGCTGGGCTTGGCGGGCCAGCAGGAACTGTTCAGTCTGCGTGGGCAGCATCAGGCAGGGCACGCCGGCTCGCATGGCTTGCGCCACCGTCGCCTGCCCTGCGTGGCACACCACGAGTGCGCACTCCGACAGCACATGCTGCATGTCGACTGGCTGGGCGCTGTAATGGATGTGGCGCGACTCCACCCGTGCGGCGGCATTCACCAGCCCACGGTCCGGGAAGAAGCACTCGGTGGCGCAGCCCAGAGCATCGAGCGCACGCAGCAGTTCAGTGTGTTCTGGGTTCATGGCTCGCAGGTAGGCGAACACACGCGGCCCTGGGGACTCGGGCCAGGCCGGGGCCACACCGGGTTGGAATTCGCAGTCGGGCCCGAGGTAGTCGGTGGCCGCGCGGCCGGCGCCGGCGTAATGGTCGAGCTCGGGCCAGCCGCACAGCAGCGTCTGCTCCGGGTAAAAGAGGTCGCACAAGCGAGGCAGAGGCGGTGCAGCACGCGCGGCCAGCAGCGCGTTCGCACTGGCCAGCGCCCGGGCATCGGCCAGGGCTGCATGCGAGTCAGGTGCGCTGGCCCAATCGCGAAAGATCGGCAGCGGCGTTTGCCGCGGTGGAATGAAAAAGCCTGCGCCCACATGCACGGCTGGCACCTTGGCCAGCCGCGCCGCCAGCAAGGCGGTGGGCGAGTGGTCGGCCAATAACACGTCACAGCCGCTGACTGCGAGCAGGTTCTCCCAGGCTTCGGCGAGGCCACCCAGCGTGCGCGCCGACTCGAAGCCGCACGACAAAAGAATGTCGGCCATGCTCCAGGCGGGTTGGCTCACGTTGTTGAGCAACAGCGGCGCCTGGAACACCGGGCCCAGGGCGGCGCCCAGAAACTCGCGCGTGCCCACCACGTCTCTCAAGGCCAGGCTCACCCGGTGGCCGCGTGCCCTCAAGGCCAGCGCGACCGACCGCAGGCGCGTGGCGTGGCCCAGGTTGGCCCCGAGCTCCCACGCCAACATGAAGTGCGCCATGCCGAGGCCCGCCGCGTCAGCCGCTTACAGCTCGAACCGCAGCCCCAAGCCGAAGCGCTGCGAGCGGTAGCCCTTTTGCGCGACGCCCGATTCATAGTCTGCAAACCAGCTGACTCCGTGTTGGTTGAGGTAAGACACCCCCAGCGCCAGGTTGCCATAGGTGCTGCTGGTGTCGGCCGTGGTCGGGATCAGCAGCGTGGTGTTGCCATTGAGCAGCGTGGCGGTCGGCGCCTGTGAGGTTTTGTCGCTGCGGCGTGTGAGTTCGAGCCGCACGTAAGGCAGCACGATGCCCGACGACACCGGCACGCTCAGCTGTATTTGTGCGCCCCCGTTCAGTGTGTTCGAGCGCACCTGTTGCGCACCCACCGACATGGGCGACGCGCCTCCACTTTCGTCGAATGCGTCGACGCTGGAGGCCACGCTGTCCAACCGAACATAGGGGCCGAACGACCAGGGGCCCATGGCGAAGTCGCGCCCCCCCGAGAGGCTCAAGCCCACGCCGTGGCCGCGCGGTGACGAGAGCGAGAGCTGGCCGGCGCCGTCGTCGCGCGTGAGATTGAAGCGGTTGGCTTCGTAGCTCAGCGTCGCACTCAGGTAGGTGTTGGGCGAGAGGTTCCAACTGCTGTACGCCGTGGCCTGGTTGCCGCGGCCCGTTTGTTTGCTGGCAGAGCCGGCAAAGCCGACCTTGGCATCAGACACGCCGACGTTGCCGCCGAGCACCCACGCATCACCGAGCCGGTAGTCGGCCCCAACCGACAAGGAGGTGGTGCGCACGCTGAACTCGGCTTCGCTCGACGAGCCGTTGCGGCGCAGGTAGTCACCCAGGCCCATGACGTAGACACCAAAACGTTGTTTGCCCTGTCCCTTGCCGCTTTCTTCACCGGGTTCCTTCTTCTTCTCGGGCAGAGGCACACCTTGCACGTCGAGCAGCGCCGTGGAGCGGCTATTGCGCAGCGTGCGCAGGCGCGCCTGGGCTTGGTCGAGGTTGCTGCGCATGCGCCGGGTTTGCAGTGTCGTGAGGGGCGTGCTCACTTGGGCCCGCGTGGTCTGTGCGGGGTTGCCACCAGCCACTGTGATCGTCACGCCCGGGTAGCCACCTTCGCCGCCCACGTCGATCGGGCCGCCGTAGCCCTGGTCGACAGCCGAGACGTAGTAAACGTAGTCGCCTGGCAGGGTGGGCACATTGACATTGAGCGCGCCGTTGGGAATGGGGCGTTGCCCCAGGGGCTGGTCGTCAGCGCCGGCGCGAACGCGCCAGATTTCAGCGCCCGAAGTCAGCTGCGCGTTGGTGATGGTGTCGATGCAATTGCCGCGCAAGGAAATGATGTCGGCACTCGGCATGGCCGTGGGCGAGCAGACGATGGCCGCCGAGGCCGTGGTGGAAACAGACAAAAGGCAAGGAAGCAGGCCGAGGGGAGACAAATGATGAAGTGAAGGCGATTTCATTTTTTTGGGTGAGGAGCGTGACCGGTGATGCAACCGGGTGGGGTTCGAGGAACAAAGTCCGCGATCATCCAGACGCCCGCTCGATTGAGGAATCCCCTTTGCGGGTGGTCACCCCACACCGTTTCGATTTGTTGCAACAACAGTCGCCGACATCCCTCCTATGCGGGGGCTGGTGCGTGCAGGTGCCATGGGAAAATTTTCGATTCCGCTCACCACACGCCACGCCAGGGACTCACCATGAAAACAAAGAACTCATACTCATCACTGCCCCACAACACCTTGCGTTCGGTGGCCCATTGCGCCGCCGTGCTGGCACTCACCTGGAGCGCAGCCGCCGCACAAGCACAGACCGTGATGGTTTACGAACCCGGGCAAGCGCCATCGGCACAAGACGTGGCCGACATCCTGTCGCGTGGTGCCAGCGAAAACACCAAACTGCGTGGCATGGCCACCCCGGGCGGCCGCTCACCATTTGCACTGCTCGAACAAACGCCGACCAAGTCGGTCTCTGAAGCAAGCGCCGTGTCAGTGCCGGTGCATTTCGAGTTCGACTCTGCGGTGCTCTCGCCCAAGGCGAGAGAGCAACTCGACGTGATCGCCGAAGGCATTCGTCTCACCGAAGGCACGGTCAAGGTGGTGGTGGAAGGGCACACCGATGCAAAAGGCAGCGTGGGCTACAACGAGAATCTTTCGTACCGCCGCGCCGCTGCGGTGCGCGCCTATCTGGTAGGAACCAAGAAGCTGCCGGTCACGCTGCTGAGCGTGGAAGGCAAGGGCCCGCACAAGCTGCTGGACAAGACCAACCCCTACAACGCCACCAACCGCCGCGTTCAATTTCGCGCAGGTTGATTCAACATGAATCACCGGTCGACGAAACACCTTCGTCAGCGTGCGTGCGCTGGCGTCTTGGGCCTGGCCTGCATCGTCTTGGGTGCGGCTGCATACGCGGCTGACAAACCCGCCACATCCAACGAGCCGGCCGCCGATGGCCTGGTTCATTGCCTGCTGCCGGGGCAGGTGCGCCGCATGGGCGCGTTTGCCACCAGCGTGACGCCGCGGCGCGCGGCC
>JACMKW010000525.1 GCA_014379885.1 Rhizobacter sp. | reverse complement strand
ATGCTGAAACGCTCCTGGCGCAGGCCAAGGGCTGATCGCAGCAACCTCGTTGTGACGATTCGAATCGGATTCCTTGAGGGCAATGTCCTTTTTGTTTGACAGCCGATTCGTTTCCAGCAGATAATCGCAAACTTCGCTGGCTCCAGGCCGCGCCCGGTGATTCTTTTCAGAGTCACAAGCGGCGTGAAAACCGAAAGCCAGCTCCGCCCAACACTTCCCGGGCGCCAGGGTCGAAAGACCAAGGCATTCGGGCTACGGGCCCAAGACTGATTGCGCGTCGCACTCGTGATAGGCACGGGGCGGCAAGCGATTCAAGTTGGGGACAGAGAACATGATTCAAATGCAGTCGCGACTTGACGTCGCCGACAACACTGGCGCGAAGTCCGTCATGTGCATCAAGGTGCTCGGCGGCTCGAAGCGTCGTTACGCCGGTATTGGTGACGTGATCAAGGTCAGCATCAAGGAAGCCGCGCCGCGTGGACGCGTGAAGAAGGGCGAGGTCTACAGTGCCGTCGTCGTACGCACCGCAAAGGGCGTGCGCCGCCAGGATGGCTCGCTCATCAAGTTCGACGGCAACGCAGCCGTGTTGCTGAACGCCAAGCTTGAGCCCATCGGTACCCGCATCTTCGGCCCGGTCACGCGTGAGCTGCGCACCGAGCGCTTCATGAAGATCGTGTCGCTGGCCCCTGAGGTGCTGTAAGCGCACCGACCCGTTAGGACGCAGATCATGAACAAGATTCGCAAAGGCGACCAGGTCATCGTGACCACCGGCCGCGACAAGGGCAAGCGCGGCACGGTGACGCAGCGCGTCGACGAGGCGCGCGTCCTGGTTGACGGCGTGAACGTCGCCAAGAAGCACGTCAAGCCCAACCCGTTGAAGGGTACGACAGGCGGCGTGGTCGACAAGGTGATGCCTATCCACCAGTCGAACGTTGCCATTTACAACGCCGCCACCGGCAAGGCCGACCGCGTTGGCATCAAGCTGCTGGCCGACGGCAAGAAGGTTCGCGTCTTCAAGTCCAGCGGCGAAGAGATCAAGGCATAACGGTCATGGCAAAGAAACAAGCAGCGGCCCAGGCAGGCCCAGCAAATCAAGGCCCGGCACCGCAGGCCCGCCTGCAGGGCATCTATCGCGAGAAGATCGTCCCCGAGTTGATGGCGAAGTTCGGCTTCACCTCCGTGATGCAGGTGCCGCGCCTGCAGAAGATCACCCTGAACATGGGCGTATCGGAAGCCGTGAGCGACAAGAAGGTGATGGACAACGCCGTTGGCGATCTCACCAAGATCGCCGGCCAGAGGCCAGTGGTCACCAAGAGCAAGCGGCCTATCGCCGGTTTCAAGATCCGCGAAGGCCAGGCCATCGGTGCCATGGTCACGTTGCGTGGCGTGCGCATGTACGAGTTCCTGGATCGGTTCGTTACCGTGGCTCTGCCGCGCGTGCGCGATTTCCGCGGCATCAGCGGGCGCAGCTTCGACGGCCGTGGCAATTACAACATCGGCGTCAAGGAACAGATCATCTTTCCCGAGATCGAGTACGACAAGATCGACGTGATCCGGGGCATGAACATCAGCATCACCACCAGCGCGAAGAATGACGACGAGTGCAAGGCATTGCTCACGGCGTTCAAGTTCCCGTTCAAGAACTAAGGGCGATCAAGCAATGGCCAAACTGTCCGTCATTCAACGGCAAGAAAAGCGCGAAAAGCTCGTCGCCAAGTTCGCCAAGAAGTACGCCGAACTCAAAGCAGTGTCCAACGACGCAAAGCGCAGCGACGAAGAGCGCTACGTCGCGCGCTTGGAACTGCAGAAGCTGCCACGCAATGCCAACCCCACGCGCCTGCGCAATCGCTGCGCGCTGACGGGCCGTGGTCGCGGCACCTTCAAGATGTTCGGCCTGGGCCGCAACAAGATTCGCGAACTCGCCTTCAAGGGCGACATTCCCGGCGTGGTCAAGGCCAGCTGGTAATTCGGCCGGAAGAGCAGGAGCAAATTCATGAGCATGAGTGATCCCATCGCGGACATGCTGACCCGCATCCGCAATGCGCAGGCCGTCGACAAGACCGCCGTCAAGATGCCGTCTTCGAAGTTGAAGATCGCCATCGCGCAAGTGCTGAAGGACGAGGGTTACATCGACGGCT
>JACMKW010000524.1 GCA_014379885.1 Rhizobacter sp. | reverse complement strand
GGGCTTGCGGATGATGCCGATGTGCTCACGCAGCTCGAGCACGATGTCGGTGAACTCCTTGGTGTAGGTGAGCTCCAGCTCGCGCGGGCGCGGCAGCTCGATCTGGCGTTGCACCAGCATGCGCCCCGGGCTGCGGCTCATCACGTAAACCGTGTCGGCGAGGAACACGGCTTCGCGCAAGTCATGCGTGACGAGGATGACGTTGAATTTCTGCACCGTCCACAGGTCGCGCAAGATGCACCACAGCTCTTCGCGGGTGAAGGCATCGAGTGCGCCGAAGGGCTCGTCGAGCAGCAGCATCTTGGGCTCGTGAATCAGCGCGCGGCAGATCGACGCCCGCTGCTGCATGCCACCCGAGAGTTGCCACGGGAACTTGTCTTCGTAGCCGCCCAGGCCCACGCTTTGCAGCAGGCGGCGCGCCTTGTCGGCATAGGCCGCGCGTTCCTTGCGGAAGTTGCTGCGGTGGGGCTCCACGATCTCCAGCGGCAGCAGCACGTTGTCCAGCGTGGTGCGCCAGGGGAGCAATGACGGAGCCTGAAACGCCATGCCGGTGATCTTGAGCGGGCCGGTCACCTCTTTGCCGTCGATCAGGATGCTGCCTTGCGATGGGCTTTTCAGCCCCGTGGCCAGCTTCATGAAAGTGGACTTGCCGCAACCCGAGGGGCCCACGATGGCGATGAATTCGCCCTGGTCGACTTGCAGCGAGATGTCTTCGACAGCGAACTGTTTTTTGGCCAGCAGCTCGTCGTTGTAGGCGAGCCAGACGCTGCGGAAGTCGACAAAAGAGGTCATAGAGTTTCTTGATCAGTGACAGGCATCTGCCGCCCCTTGCTCCGTTCGGGCTGAGCTTGTCGAAGCCAGCGCCGTGCTGTGCGCATCCTCCCTTCGACAAGCTCAGGGCGAACGGAATACAAGCTCAGGGCGAACGGAAATCTGGCGGAGGCATCTCACTGGCGAGGTGGCAGTTTCGGCAATTGGTTGATGACGGACTTGACGGTCTGCTGGTAGAGCTGGGCCGCCTCGGTGTGCAGCTGGCTGTGGGTGCCACCGGGTACTTCGAGCCAGCGCACACCGGGCCGGGCGGCATCACGCAATTTCCGGCCCAGGGCGATGGGCACGGTCTGGTCCCGCTCGCCGTGCATCATCAAGATCGGCGCGTCGACTTGTCCGATCTTGGCCAACGAATCGAACTTCTGGCGCGTGATCCACGAAGCGATGGTGCCCAGCGCACCCACCGAGGCCGCCACGTCGGGCAGGTTGGTGAAGGTTGATTCGGTGATGAGCGCGGCGTAGTCGGCGAGATAGCGCTTGCGGCTGGCGAGGTCGATGGCCACGCCACCGCCCATCGAGTGGCCGAAGATCACACGCTTGCGGGGGTCAGGCTGATGGCGCACGAGCTCGGTCCAGGCCACATCGGCATCGGCCAGGATGGTGGTCTCGGAGGGCACGATGGGTGAGCTTTCGCCCCAGCCCCGGTAGTCGACCGCCAGCACCGAGAAGCCTGCCTCACGCAGTGCTTCGATCTTGGGGTAGTTGCGGTAGAGGTTGCGAAAGGTGCCGTGCAGGTACAAGAGCGTGGGGGCTGCGGGGTTGGCGTGCGGCATCCACCAGATATGCAGGCTTTCAGGTTTGCCTGCCACCGTGCCGGGCACGCTCACCGCATACATCTGGTCGCCGGGGCGCAGGTTGAACTCGGCGGGGCGGCCGGGGGTGGGGCGGTAGACCAGCTCGCGCTCCTTGTTGTCCCACCAGGCGCAGCCGCTGGTGGCCGAGAGCAGGCAAAGCGTCACACACAGTGTTGCGAAGCCGTGCAGGCCTTGACCAGAAGCGCTCAAAAACCTGGCGACAATTGCGATCATGAGATTCCTTGTTTCCGCGCTGGCCGCTGGCCTCATTTGCTGTGTCAGTACCGCCCATTCCGAAACTGCAGCACCCTCGGCAGTGTCGCCCAGCGAACCGGCTGCTGCGCCGTCAGGTGATCATTGGCGGCTAATGGGGTCACCGTATTCGTACCATTATTCACGCGACTCCGCGCACCGCCCGGTGCGCATGATCGGCCTTGAGCGGCAGCGGGCTGATGGTGT
Source organism: Rhizobacter sp. (assembly GCA_014379885.1). The sequence goes on along the minus strand of JACMKW010000524.1, from coordinate 466 downwards.
GGTGTGGGGTGGCGTCTTCTTCAGCAACTCGTTCGGCCAGCCCAGCAGCTACCTGTATGCCGGTGAGCGGCTCGACAATTGGAGCGCCTACCCGCAGCTCTTTGCGCAGTGGACGGCGGGGGTGCTGTATGGCTACAAGGGGGAGTACAAAGACAAGGTGCCGCTCAACCACGGGGGTTTTTCGCCGGGGTTGGTGTTGTCGGTGGGGTGGCAGTTCACGCCTCGGTATTCGGCGCAGTTGAATGCGCTGGGGAATTCAGCGTTGATGTTTCAGGTGTCGGTGGATTTGCCTTAGCGGGTGGTGTGTCATTCCCGCCTTTGCGCACTGCTGTCCGGGGAAAATTGAATGAGTCAGCGCGAAGCCGCAAAGGGCGTCGCCGCGCGGGCCGTGCCTGCCGTAGAGATTCGATGGGACGCCCGCAAAAACGCCGTCATTCCCGCCCTTCGACAAGCTCAGGATAAACCG
>JACMKW010000523.1 GCA_014379885.1 Rhizobacter sp. | reverse complement strand
GCCGACTGACCCGCCCCCACGTGCCCGCCTATCCTCCATCGAACGCGGCCCTCGCGTGCAACCGGAGCATTTCCATGCAGAAAATTTCTGAGGTGATCACCCGTCACGTGGTCGTCGTGCGGCCGGATGAGAACCTGCAGCGCGCCGCCGAACTGATGAGCCAGCTCAACGTCGGCTCGCTGCCGGTGTACGACGGCCGTTCGCTGGTGGGCATCATCACCGACCGCGACATCACCGTGCGCGCCACCGCCTTCAACAAGAGCCCGGCCGGCACCCTGGTGAGCGAGACCATGACCGCACAAACCGAGTCTTGCGCTGAAGACGATTCGGTCGAAGACGTGCTCAAGCAAATGGGCGACGCACAAGTGCGCCGCCTGCCGGTGCTGAACCGCGCGAAGGAGATCGTGGGCATCGTGTCGCTGGGCGACCTGGCAACACGCCAACCGGTGCAAACCGGCCCGGCCTTGCGCGAGATCTCGCAGCCCAGCGACTCGCAGACCCAGCTCGCTTGAACGCCAGGTAAGTGCAAGTGCAGGGTCAGGGACGGCGATGAACATTGCCACGACGTGGCGCCTGATGAAGGAGGCGGCGATCGCCTGGAGTGACGACTACGCGGCCAGCATGGGGGCTGCGCTCGCCTACTACACCACCTTCTCGGCCGCGCCGCTGCTGCTGATCGTGGTGTCGGTCGCCGGCCTGGTGTTCGGGCAAGACGCCGCGCGGGGCGAGATCTTCAACCAGCTCAACGGCATGATTGGCGAGGAAGGCGCGATCGCCGTCCAAGGCCTGCTGCAAAGCGTGAGCAAGCCCGCCGAAGGCGTGCTCGGCACACTGGTCGGCACGGCGGTGCTGCTGATCGGCGCCACCACCGTCTTCGCCGAGTTGCAAGACGCACTCGACCGCATCTGGCGAGCCCCGGTGCGTGAGCGCAGCAGCGGCTTGTGGTCGCTCTTGCGCGCGCGCGTGCTCTCGTTCGGCATGATCCTCGGCATCGGCTTCCTGTTGATGGTGTCGCTGGTGATGAGCGCCGCGCTGTCGGCCCTGGGCCGCTGGTGGTCGCCGCTGTTCGGTGGCTGGGAACTGCTTGCGCAAGGTGTCAACCTGGTGGTGAGCTTTGCACTCATCACGGTCATCTTCGCCATGATCTACAAAATCATGCCGCGCGTGCGCGTGGCCTGGCGCGACGTATGGGTGGGAGCTGCGGTCACCGCGCTGTTGTTCAGCATCGGCAAGTCACTCATCGGCCTGTACATCGGCCGCAGTGGCGTGACCTCGGGCTTTGGCGCCGCAGGTTCGCTCGCGGTGCTGCTGCTGTGGGTGTACTACTCGGCGCAGATCTTTTTGCTGGGCGCCGAGTTCACCTGGGTCTATGCCCACCACTGCGGCTCACGACAAGGCGAGCTGCGACCGGGCGCCGCAACGGAGCTGCCCGTGGTGGATGCGGAGCCCTCTAAGCAAACTCCCGGCGCTGCGCCAGTGCGCCGAGCCGCGACGTGATGGCAAAGAACTCGGCCACCGTCTCGTCGATGATTTGCTGCGCACTCTTGATCGAATCGATCAGGCCCACCGTCTGCCCGGCGAGCGCGGGCGCGGCTTCCATGTCACCGTCGAAGTAGACGCCCCGAATGCCTTTGAGCGCATCGGCCGGCATCAGGCCTTCGTCGAAGATGGCCTGCGTGCGCTGCGACTTCAGCGCACGAATGCACGGTGTCGATTTTTTGTTCAGCACCCAGGTGCCGGTTTCCTTGGCATCGACGATGGCGTTCTTGTAATTCGCGTGCACCGGGCTTTCGGTGCAGCTGACAAAACGTGTGCCCATCTGGATGCCTTCGGCGCCGAGTGCAAACGCTGCCGCCATGCCACGGCCGTCGCAAATGCCGCCGGCGGCAATCATCGGTACGTCAGTGCGGGCGCGAATGGCTTGCAACAGCACCAGCGTCGACACTTCTTCGGGGTTCTTGAAGCCGCCGCCCTCGCCACCCTCGACCACCAGGCCGTCGATGCCGGCGTCCACACACTTCATCGCCGCGTCGACCGTGGGCACGGCGTGGTAGACGGTGATGCCAGCGTCTTTCAGCGGTGCGATGAACTTGGCCGGGCTGCCGGCCGAGGTCGTCACGAACTTCACGCCTGAGTTGCAAACGAACTTCAGCATCGCGTCGTCCTTCAGAAAACGGATCGGCAGGTTCACGCCAAAGGGCAGGCCCAGCGCGCTCATCTTGGTGATCTCGGCCTGGCAGTTTTCGGTTTCGCCTGACGAGGTTTCGATGATGCCCAAGCCCCCGGCACGCGATACGGCGGACGCCAACGCAGTGCGCGCGATCCAGCCCATGGGGGCTTGCACGATGGGGTACTTGGCACCGGTGTGGGCCAAAACTCGGTTAGCGCGGTTCGTCATGGGGTTCCGATGCGGCAGTGAGGGGGCTGGCGATTATTGCGAGCGGGTTGCGCATGCGGTGTCGCCTGGGTTACCTCACGCGTTGCCGAGCAGCCGCTGCGCCAACGGCGACGGTGCCTTGGCATGCACACGCTGTTCAGCTGAGACGCGAGCCCCGAGGCAGGCGCGCCGCCAGCCAGGCATGCACGTCACCCCGGATGCGCCGGCCCTCAAGCAGAAAGTTCTCGAAGCGGCTGGGCACATACGGCAGGTACAGCAAGGGCATGCGTGATTCTTCGGGCGTGCGGTTGGCCTTGCGCACATTGCACGGTCCGCAAGCCGCCACCAGGTTCATCCAGGTCGCCGGCCCACCACGCGAAGCCGGCACGATGTGCTCCATCTGCAGGTCGACTTCACGAAACGTTTCGCCGCAGTAAGCGCACAAGTGGCGGTCACGGCGAAACAGCTTGGCCGCCGTGAGGCCTGGCAACACGTCGAAGAGATTGATGCGCGCCGCACCACGCAAAGCGATGATGGGGTGCACCTCGATCAGCGACTGCCGGCCCAGCGGCACATTGAAACCACCCCGCAAGGTGGCCAGCGGGCCGGCGCCGTCGAACCAGGCCACCGACTCGGTGGCGTAGTGCGTGGCAGCCTCTTCCAACGTGATCCAGTCTTGCGGCACGCCATTGATGTCGAGCTGCAGAACATGGTGGTGAGCGTGAGGGGACGGGTGCATGGCAGCAGCTTAGTCTTTTGACAAAGTGGAATGCCGCCAACTGCTGGGCCAGTTGAAAGCGCTCGCGCAGGCGTGAGCAGCAAGGTCACGCAGCAGCCGGCAACACCCCGTCGGCCCGCAACAAGCTCTCCAGACATTGCTCCTGGATGCGATAGAAGCCCTTGATCTCGCGAATCTGCGCCAGCACTTCGGCGTTGGGTCTGTCTGTAGCGCGCTTCACCGCCAGGATCATCTTGTTCTTGTTGGTGTGTTCCAGTGAGATGAACTCGAACACCTGGGTGTCATAGCCGCAGGCGTCGAGCAGCAGGGCGCGCAGGCCGTCGGTCAGCATCTCGGCCTCTTGCCCCAGGTGCACGCCGTGTTGCAGGATGGGTTTGAGCGGGTGTGGGCTCAAGAGCTGCGGGCGCAGTTCCTTGTGGCAGCACGGCGAGCACATGATGATCTCGGCGCCGGCGCGCACGCCCAGGTGGATGGCGTAGTCGGTGGCCACGTCGCAGGCGTGCAGCGCGATCATCACGTTGAGCGCTGCGGGCTGGTAGCTGCGCACGTCGCCTTCTTCGATGTGCAGGCCTTCGAGCGCTAGCTTGGCGATGGCCTTGTTGCACAGCGCCACCATGTCGGGGCGCAGTTCCACGCCGGTCACTTGCGCGTTCACTCCCTGGCTGTGGCGCAGCCAGTCGTGAATGGCGAAGGTGAGGTAGCCCTTGCCCGAGCCGAAGTCGATCACGTTGAGTTGCTTCGCCTTCTCTTTCACATCAGCCAGCGGCGACGAAGCGAGTGCATGCGCAAACACCTCAATGAACTTGTTGATCT
>JACMKW010000522.1 GCA_014379885.1 Rhizobacter sp. | reverse complement strand
GTCGAGGGCACGAGGAAGCGCCTGCAGGCGTTCGAGGGCGTGGTGATCGCCAAGCGCAACCGCAGCCTCAATTCCAGCTTCATCGTCCGCAAGATTTCCAGCGGCGAAGGCGTTGAGCGTACGTTCCAGCTGTACAGCCCGCTGATCTCGAACATCGAAGTCAAGCGTCGCGGCGACGTGCGCCGCGCCAAGCTGTACTACCTGCGCGACCGCTCGGGCAAGTCGGCTCGGATCAAGGAGAAGCTGGCCTGACCTCACCGTCAGTCTCGCTCTCAGAAAGCCGCCTCACCGGGCGGCTTTTTCGTTTCCAATGCAAACATGGCACTGAGTTTCGACCCCCTGGAATTGCCCGTCGCTTCGGTGGATGCTCATCTGCCGGCCGTCGGTCTGGGTGAGCTTCGCGCCGAAGCCATGCGTCAGCGGTTCGTTCAGCCACCTGCATGGGCCCCTGAAATCGCCGTCGAACGCCAGTTCTCGGAGCGCCAGCCAACCCACGCTTCGGTGCTAATTCCACTGGTGCAGCGCGACGAAGGGCTGACGGTGCTGCTCACCCAGCGCACCGACCACCTCACGGACCACCCGGGCCAGGTGAGTTTTCCCGGCGGGCGTGCCGAACCTGAAGACACTGATGCGGTCGCCACGGCCCTGCGCGAAGCTGAGGAAGAGATCGGCTTGTCGCCAGCCGGTGTGGATGTGATCGGCCAACTGCCGCTCTACACCACCGGCACGGGGTTCATCGTGACGCCGGTGGTGGGGCTGGTGCAACCTGGCTTCGCGTTGCGTCTTGACCCTTTCGAGGTGGCCGAGGCCTTCGAGGTGCCGCTCGCGTTCCTTATGAACCCGGCCAATCACCGCTGGCATGCCGTCGAGATGGCCGGCATCAAGCGTGAGTTCCTGTCGATGCCGTGGATGGGTGTGGACGCTGCCGGTCAGCCACGGCGCTATTTTGTCTGGGGCGCTACTGCGGCCATGCTGCGCAATCTCTACCGCTTTCTGGCTGCCTGAAAACCCGCCGTTATCATCGCGGCCACATGAGCTTTTTCGCCGTCTTGTTCGCGCTGCTGGTCGAGCAGCTCAAGCCCCTGCCGCGCCGCAACTTCGTCCACGACGCCCTCACGGGCTGGATGCGCTGGACGGGGCGCAACTTCGATGCCGGCCGCGACCACCATGCCTGGGTGGTGTGGGGCGTGACGGCGCTGGTGCCTGCTTTGCTGGCCTGGGGGATCTACCTCGTGATCGGGCGCTTCAGTGTGGTGGGCGCCCTTGCGTGGAATGTGGCCGTGCTCTACGTGACCATGGGCTTTCGCCAGTTCAGCCACTACTTCACCGACATACGTGATGCGCTGCAACGTGGCGATGAAACCACCGCGCGCACGCTCCTTGCCGAGTGGCGCCATCTCGATGCGAGCGAGTTGCCGCGCACGGAGTTGTTGCGTCACGTGATCGAACATTCCTTGCTCGCCGCGCACCGCCATGTGTTCGGCGTGTTCTTCTGGTTCGTGGTGTTGTCGACCCTCGGGTTCGGGCCGGCAGGTGCGGTGTTGTATCGCATGGCCGAGTTCGCGACCCGCTACTGGGCTTTCAAGAGCCGCATCGTCGGTGTGCCAAGCAATGAGCGTTTGCTGGCCTTGTCGCAGCGCCTTTTTGGTTGGATCGACCACTTGCCGGCACGCCTCACGGCTTTCGGCTTTGCAGTGGTGGGCAATTTCGAGGAGGCGGTGACTTGCTGGCGGCGTGATGCCGGGCTGTGGAAGCATGCCAACGAGGGCATCATCCTTGCGGCTGCAGCAGGCGCGGTAGGTGTGCAGCTGGGCGGCAGCGCCGCGCCGGGTGTGACGCCTGACCGATCCAAGACCTTCGACAGCGGCATCGCCGATGAAACCGTGGGAGCCGAGGGATCAACCCCTGGCGCCTTGCCGCAGCTCGATCATTTGCGCAGCATCGTGGGCCTGGTGTGGCGCTCGGTGGTGTTGTGGATGCTGCTGCTGGCCTTGCTGTCCTTGGCCAATCTCATTGGTTAGTGCTTAGACAACTCGGCAAAGATCTCGGTGTAGATGCGGTAACGCGGCTCGGTGATCTCACCTCGCTCAAGCGCCGCCCGCACGCCGCAGCCCGGCTCATGCAGATGGGTGCAGTTGTAGAACTTGCATAGCTTGGAAGCGTCATCCAGGTCGGGCATCAGGCGCGGCAGCTCCTGGGCGCTGATCTGTCTGAGGCCAAACTCCTGAAAACCGGGTGAGTCGATCAGGCCGGTGCGGCGCTCGGCATCCAGCCAGTACCACTGCGTGGAGGTGGTGGTGTGTTTGCCCGAGTTCAGCGCTTGCGAGATCTCGCCGACCTGCGCCTTGGCATCTGGCGCAAGCAGGTTGATCAGCGTGCTCTTGCCCGTGCCGCTGGGGCCCAGCACCAGCGTGGCCTTGCCGGCGAGCAGCGAGTTCAATTGCTGGCGTGCTTCATCAGGCCGAGCTTTCAGCGCCACCTCTTGCACGTCGTAGCCCATGGCGGTGTATGGCTTCAGGCGGTCACGGGCAGCGGCAATCTGCGGCAAGTCGGCCTTGTTGAGCAGGATGCGGGCTGCAATGCCAGCGCTCTCGGCGGCCATCAGCGCACGAGCCAACTGCGATTCGCTGAACACCGGCTCGCTGGCCACCATCACCAGGATCTGGTCGAGGTTGGCAGCGAATGATTTGGTCTTCCACTCGTCCTGGCGAAACAGCAGGTTGCGCCGAGGTTCCACATGCTCGATCACACCTTCATCGCCGGTGGGCTGCCAGCGGACACGATCGCCTACGACGCAATCGCTTTTTTTGCCACGGGGATGGCAGATGATGCGGGTGCCTTCGGGGGATTCAACGATGTAGTGGCGGCCATAGCCGGCCACCACCAAACCCAGATCCAGCTCAGCCGACAAAGGCCACCAGCGCGTCGGCTTTCGCCGCGCAAATGAAGTCGTTGATCGAGATGCCGCTCACCGAATGCGTGTTCAATCGCACCACGCAGCGGTTGTAGCTCACGGCCAGGTCGGGGTGGTGGTCTTCGGTGTGCGCCACCCAGGCGAGGGCGTTCACGAATGCGATGGTCTCGTGGTAGTTCTTGAACGAGAAGGTCTTCTCGATGGCGCCGTTGTTCAAGTGCCAACCACTGACCTGGGCCAAGTGGTCGCGAACCGCGGCTTCGCGCATCGGCGCGCCGGTGAGTGCTTGGCATTTCTGGCTCAGCAGGTTGCTCATGTTCAACTTCCTTGCAGCTGGATGGCGGCCAGGCGCTCCAGGGCCGCGGGGTGCGAGTAATAGAAACGCACGTACAGCGGGTCGGGTGTCAGCGTTGAGGCGTTGTCTTCGTGCAGCTTGAGCAAGGCCGCGGCCAGATCCTGCCCATTGGACTGGGCACAGGCGTAGGCGTCAGCCTGGAACTCGTGCTTGCGCGACAGCTGCGCAAATAGCGGCGAGATGAAGAAGCCGAACACTGGCGCCACCATCAGGAAGAGCAGCAGGGCCAGCGCGTCATTGGGTGCTGCGAGCGAGGGCTGTACCCCGAGCGCGGTGAAGAACCATGCCTGGCCAGACAGCCACCCCAACAGTGCAAAACCAGCCAGGCTCATGGCAAACATCGAAACGATGCGCTTGGTCACATGCTTGTGCTTGAAGTGGCCGAGTTCATGTGCCAGCACGGCCTCCACCTCGCCCGGCGTCAGCTTGGAGAGCAGGGTGTCGAAGAAGACCACGCGCTTGGCCGCACCCATGCCGGTGAAGTATGCGTTGGCATGGGCCGAACGCTTGCTGCCATCCATCACGAACAAGCCCTTGGCCTGGAAGCCGCACCGTGTCATCAGCGTTTGCACACGGGCTTTCAGCGACTCGTCAGCGAGCGGTTGAAACTTGTTGAACAGGGGCGCGATGACGGTGGGGTAGAGCACCAGGATGGCGAGGTTGAACACCATCCACGCCCCCCAGGCCCACAGCCACCATAGTTGGCCCGTGGCACCCATGATCCACAAGATCAGCGCGGCGATGGGCAATCCGATCAGTGTGCCGACGGACACGCCTTTGATCATGTCCGCCAGGTAGAGCTTCCACGTCATGCGGTTGAAGCCGAACTGCTGCTCGATGCGAAAGGTGCTGTACAGCTCGAAGGGCAGGTCGATCAGGCCGCTCACCAGCGTGAACGCGGCCAGCAGCGCGAGCTGGTACGCCATGGCGCCGAAGCGGGGCTCGATAACGTCGCGCACCAGCACGTTCAGCGTGTCCAGCCCGCCGAGCAGCGTCCACACCAACAGCACCGCATACCCGAACGCGGTGGTCAGCAACCCGAAGCGGCCCTTGGCCAAGGTGTAGTCGGCGGCCTTCTGGTGTGCGGCCAGCGTGATGGTCTGTGCAAAAGCGGCAGGCACAAAATCGCGGTGCGCCGCCACATGGCGCATTTGCCGCGTGGCCAGCCAGAATTTGACAAGCAGCGAGGCCATCAAGGCGGCCGCAAACAGCAGGGTGAACGCAGAACTTTGCATAGGCCGCAAGTGTAGGCTGCGAGAATGCCCGCAAGGAGAGCCCTCACATGACAGACACCTCAATCACCGCGCTTGCCAGCAGCGACCAGAACCTGGTCTGGATCGACCTGGAGATGACCGGTCTCTACCCCGACACCGACCGCATCATCGAGATGGCCGTGGTGGTGACCGATGCCAACCTCAACCTGCGCGTTGAAAGCCCGGTGTTCGCCATTCACCAGAGTGATGCCACGCTGGACGCGATGGACGCCTGGAACAAGGGCACCCATGGCAGGAGCGGGCTGATCGACCGCGTGAAGGCATCGACCACCGACGAGGCGAGCGCCGAAGCCCAGATGATCGAGTTCCTGAAGCGCTATGTTCCGAAAAAAACCTCACCGATGTGCGGCAACAGCATCTGCCAGGATCGGCGCTTTCTTGCCAACTACATGCCCAAGCTCGAAGAGTTTTTCCATTACCGCAATCTCGACGTGAGCACGCTCAAGGAGTTGGCCAAGCGCTGGAAGCCAGAGATTCTGGCCGGCTTCAAAAAGGCGCAGGCGCACACGGCGCTGGCCGACATCCACGAATCGATCGACGAGCTCGTGTACTACCGTGAGCATTTCCTGATCAAGTAGAAGAAAGGCTTTCGGGAAAACCCGAAAGTCCGCTAGAATCGCAGGCTTCGCCGTGATGACCCTGGGAACGCCCCAACATCGCAGCGGTTCGTTCATCCCCTCTGACCTCATCGAGTCTTCCCGCAACGCAAGTTGCGCGGCCTGTTCGAAACCCCCTGGTGTATTGCCAAGGGAACGGTTGGCGGCGATGCCGTCGCTTTGACTGTTCCTTTGCACCCGCCCACCGGCGCCAAGCTGCCGGTGTGGGTTCGGACCTTCTCCCCAGCGACTGATTTGCAGGCCACTGCCCATGCAGCCGGCCTGTGGTGTCTTTGCGTGCCATAGAGCGCGCAGGCACTGACATGTGAAGAAAGAAGACCATGAGTTTCGAAACCCTGGGCCTCCACGAAGCCCTGACCCGCGCCGTAGCCGATTCGGGCTACACCACCGCCACCGAAGTTCAAGCGCAGGCGATCCCGCCCGCGCTCGAAGGCAAAGACCTGATGGTCTCGGCCAGCACCGGCAGCGGCAAGACCGCTGCGTTTGTGCTGCCGGGCCTGCAACGCATCCTGGCTGCGCGTGGTGACAACACCAAGCGCCGCGAAAAGGGCGTGGTCTACGGCCCGCGCATGCTGGTGCTGACACCCACCCGCGAGTTGGCGATGCAAGTCGACAAGGCCGCCACCGTATACGGCCGCCATGTGCAAGGCCTGCGCGTCACCACCGTCGTCGGCGGCGTGCCTTATGGCGCCCAGCTGAAGGCGCTGCGTGGCCCGCTCGACATCCTGATCGCCACCCCCGGCCGCCTGATGGACCACATGCAATCGGGCAAGGCCATTCTCGAGAACGTTGATTTGCTGGTGCTCGACGAAGCTGACCGCATGCTCGACATGGGCTTCATCGACGACCTCCATACGATCATAACGTCTCTTCCGAAGTCCCGGCAGACGATGTTCTTCTCTGCCACCGTTCCGGACCTCGTCGCCCATCTGGCGAAGAAGATCCTGAAGAAACCCCACCGGGTCGAGGCCACGAAGAATTCCTCCACCGCTTTGAACATCGATCAGAGAGTTATCTTCTGCAAACGGGAAGACAAGTTCCAGCTCCTGCGG
>JACMKW010000058.1 GCA_014379885.1 Rhizobacter sp. | reverse complement strand
TACTCGTGCATGTGGCGCGCGGCCGCGAGCGCATACGAGGTCACGGGCTGCACCGGCTGGTAGGGCTGCTCGTAGGGCTGCGGGTCGATCTGCTGCCGCACCTCCCCCATGCCCTTGCGGCCCACCGGCGCGCTGCGCTGGTTGCTGCCGTAGCACACCAGCACGGCATCACACTGCCCGCTCATCAGCGCCTGCATGGCCGGCATGACGTGGGCAATGAAGCTGGAACCGCCGAGCATGGTGCTGTGCACGAAGCGTGGACGCAGGCCCAGGTACTCGGTGGCGTTCATGGCCCACATCGTGGCACCCGAGGCGCAGGTGGCCAGGCCGTCGATGTCTTGCATGGTCATGCCCGCATCGGCCACCGCGCGGGCGGCAGCTTGAGCCAGCAACTCCATCGGCGTGAAGCCAGGTGCCTCGCCGATGCCGGCGTGGCCCACACCGACCACGGCCACCGAACCGCGCAGGTCTTTCAAAGAAGTCATGCGCCCTCCCGTGGGGTGAACACGACCAGGCCGCGGCCTTCGTCGTTGCGCTGCACGGCAGCCTGCACTTTCATGCCGATGTGCACCTGCGCGTGCGCCACACCTTCCACGCGGCTCATCATGCGCACCCCTTCGTCGAGGTCGATCAAGGCCACGTGGTAGTCGCTTCCCGTGCCTGGCTTGCCGGCAATCACACTGACCGAATAGACGGTGCCACGGCCGCAGGGCGCCACCCACGCGAGCTTCTCGGCGCCGCAATGTGGGCACAGCGTGCGGGGGTAGAACACGTGCTGGCTGCAGGCGCCGCAACGTTGAATGAGAAAGCGGCCTTCGCTCAGTGCGGCTGCGTACTCGGCCTCGGGTCCTCTTGTGGCTTGCATGGCGTTACCCGAGAGTGATGACAGCCTGGCCTTCGCGCACCTCGTCGCCTTCGGCCACCAGCACCTGAGAGACGATGCCCGAGAGCTCGGCTTCGAGCGGGATCTCCATCTTCATGGATTCGATCAGCATCAGCGACATGCTCGGCGTGACCGGGTCACCGGGTTTGACCAGGATGGCGAGCACTCGGCCGCTGAGGGGGGATTCGATGGAAGGCACGAGAGATCTCCGAGCAGTTCTAGCTATGTGCGCAATTTTCCGACCGCTCAGCCTGAGGTATCGAAGGCCTGCTCACGGTCTGCACGGGCCTTCGATACCTCAGGCTGAGCGGGCTGAGTTGTTCATGATCCAGCGGGCGACGGTGGCTCATGGTCGGAACCCGAAACTCGTGGCCCCGGCCACGCGCAACGGTGCGGCCAGGTTCGCAAACTCCACCGCCAGATTGCGCGTATCGATGGGGTCAATGATGTCTTCGACCACAAAGGCTTCGGCCGCGCGAAATGGCGACGTCAACCCACGCACTCTTTCTTCAATGCGGGCTCTTGTCGCTTCAGGATCAGCCGAGGCTTCGATCTCGGCCTTGTAGGCCACTTCCAGCCCACCTTCGATCGGCAACGAGCCCCATTGCGCGGACGGCCACGCATAACGAAACGCAAACCGGTCCGGGTGCTGGTGCGAAGCCGCCGCCACGCCAAACGCCTTGCGGACGATGAAGGTGCACCACGGCACTGTTGTCTGCGACAAGGCCGTCAACGCACGCACACCGGCGCGCATCACGCCCTCTTGTTCGGCTTCGAGCCCGATGCGAAAGCCCGGGATGTCGACGAAGTTGATCACCGGCAAATGAAAGAGCTGCGCCAGGTCGATGAAGCGGGTGTACTTTTCGGCCGTGAGCCGGTCCCACGCGCCGCCGTAGTGATAAGGGTCGCTCGCGATCATCGCCACCGGCCAGCCGTCAATGCGCGCCAAACCCGTGGCCAGCGCGCGGCCCCAGTGGCGGCCGATCTCCATGAACGAGCCGGTGTCGACCACCGTCTCGACGATGCCGCGCACCTTGTAGACCGAGCGCGGGTTCTTCGGGATCACGGTGCGCAGCAACTGCTGGTCAGCGGTGCAACCACGTGCGCCCAGGCTGCGCGGGGGCAACTCGTGCACCGACGACGGCAAGTACGACAAGAAGCGCCGCGCCTTGGCAAAGGCTTCGGCCTCGCTCGCGGCTTCGTCGTCGACCACACCATTGCGGGTGTGGATCTGGCTGCCACCCAGTTCGTTCTTGCCGATCTTCTGGCCAGTGCGCTCCACCACCGGCGGGCCGGCCACGAACACCTGCGAGATGTCTTTCACCATCACCGAGTAGTGGCTGGCCGCCACCCGCGCCGAGCCCATGCCGGCCACCGAACCCAGGCCCAACGACACCACCGGCACCGTGGCCAGGTTGCGCGCGATGTAGGGCCAGGCCTTGATCTTGGGCAAGAGTGTGTGGCCCTTGATCTCGATGTTCTTCACCGAGCCGCCACCGCCCGTGCCGTCAACCAGGCGGATCAGCGGCAGGCGCAGGTCGTGCGCCATCTGCTCGGCCACGATGAGCTTGTCGCCCACGGCGCCGTCGTTCGCGCCGCCACGCACGGTGAAGTCGTCGCCCACCACCACCACCGGGCGGCGCTCGATTTGTGCGCGGCCCATCAACACGTTGGAAGGTGTGAAGTCGGTGAGCTTTCCGGCCGCGTCGTACTGGCCACCACCGGCCAGGCCGCCCACTTCGATGAACGAGCCTTCGTCCACCACCTGCGCAATGCGCTCGCGAACCGGCAGCTTGCCGTTGTCGCGGTGGCGCTTGAGTTTGTCTTCGCCACCCATGCGCGCGGCAAGTTCTTGCCGGTGCTTGAGCTCGTCGAGCTCGGCTTGCCAAGGGTTCGCAGGTTCGTTCATTCGCTGAGCTGGATGGTGGCGCGCTGGATGATTTCGGCGGACTGCGCGTTCTTGCTCGGCGCCTATGTTGTTCTGTTTGAAAGAACCATCGTTCTTCATTTTCAGTATCGTGACGCCCCGCCTGCAGCGTCAATAGGGATCACCCGTGGGACGCTTGACGCATTGAATCGCGCGGACCCATACTAAAAAGGAACAACAATTCCGCTAAACAGAACAACATCCATGAGCAGCGTTGGCTTTCAACAAATCGGTTTCATCGGCCTGGGCGTGATGGGCGAGCCCATGTGCCGCAACCTCGCGCAGAAATCAGGTGTGAAGGTGCTCGCCCATGACCGCGAGCCGGCACCACTTGCGCGCCTGGCCGCACACCGGGTGCAGGCAGCCAACTCGCCGCGCGAGGCGATGGCCGGCAGCGATGTGGTCTTCCTGTCGCTGCCCTCGGGCGAGGTGGTGCACAGCCTGGCCCACGCGAGCGATGGCCTGCTGCGCGTGGTGCAACCCGGCCAGACCATCGTCGACCTCAGTACCTCGCCGGTGGACAGCACGCGCGCGCTCGCTG